>NZ_JBKBVU010000298.1:0-2626 GCF_046289365.1 Caldimonas sp.
GGCTCGGGCACGACCTTGATCGCCGCCGAGAAGGCCGGGCGCGTGGCGCGGCTGATCGAGCTCGACCCGAAGTATGCGGACGTGATCGTGCGGCGCTGGCAGGACTGGACGGGCCAGCAGGCCACCCGCGAGGCGGATGGCGTGGCCTTCGATCAGGCGACCGCATCCTGCCCGATGATGCGGTAGACCCGCTCGCCACCCGGGGGCTTGTCCGAGACGATGGCCAAGCCCAGCTTCTTCTTCAGCGCCCCGGCCAAGGTGCCGCGCACGGTGTGCGCCTGCCAGCCGGTGGCCTCGACGATCTGGCGGATCGTGGCGCCCTCGGGTCGGCGCAGCATCGCGATCACCTGCGCCTGCTTGCTGTGGACGCGGGTGCGGCGCGACGCATCGTCCTTCGCCTGCGTCCACGTGGCTTCGGCCGCGGTGACGGCGGCCTCCAGTTCGGGATCGCTCGCGGCGGTTGTCGCTGCTTCCGCATTCGCGATGATCTGATCGAGACGGGCCTCGAACGAACCCGCGTTCGGGGTCTTCGCGCCCGGACGCAGCAGACCCAGAGCCTCAAAGCCCTCGGCGGCGACGAACCAGTGGCTGCGATCGGTCGTGATCAGGGCGCGGTTGGCCAGGCCTGCCAGCACCTTCTGGCGCGCGCCGCCTTTGATGTGCTCGGGGAACCACTCGATACGGCCGCCGTGGTGCTCGATGGCGTGAGCCAGGATGGCGTGCTGGGTTGGGGTCAGGGTGATGGGGGTCATGGGCGTGCTCCTTCGCAGGGATGGATCGGGTTACTGGATGAACGCGCTGTTCGGGGCAGAAGCCAAGCACTACGTGCTTGGCTTGCGCTGTGAGTCAGTCCTTGCGCAGCACCGCGATGCCGGCTTGCGCCAGTTCCAGGGCTGCGGCGTGGAATGCCATCTCGCCGACCCAGGGCGCAGCCCGTGTGTCGTCGAGCAACTGGTCGATGACCGGACGGGCCTTGGCGCGCATCGCCGCGCAGGCGGCCTCCAGGTCATCGCGGCTGGCGACGGCGACCTCCTGACGGCAACTGCGCACGAGGACCGTCAACGCAGCTTCGGCGAGTTTGGTGGCGAGAAGGTCAGGGGTGTGGGTGTTCATGGCGTGTTCCTCTCGGGGTGGTTGGCGTGACGTGATGAACGCGCTGTTGCCGAGGAAAGCCAAGCTGAATCTGCGAAGACACGAACCAATGTGGGAAGACGGCGACGATGGGACTATCGATTCGCGCCTACGCGCGCCACCGCGGCGTGTCGCACGTGGCCGTGAAGAAGGCGATCGACACCGGCCGCATCACGCCGCTGCCTGACGGCACGATCGACCCCGAGGCGGCCGACGCGCAGTGGGCGCGCAACACCTTGCAGCCCCGGCGAGCGCCTGAACCGCAGAAGTCCGATACCAAGAAGCCGCAGGCCCGACCCGAACGCGAGACCTCCGACCCCGTCCCCCCGCCGCTGCCCACCGGCGGCACGTCGCTGCTGCAGGCGCGCACGGTCAACGAGGTGCTCAAGGCCCAGCTCAACAAGGTGGAGCTGGCGCAGCGCAAGGGGGAGCTCGTCGACCGCGCGCAGGCCGTCTCTCACGTGTTCAAGCTCGCGCGCACCGAGCGCGATGCGTGGCTGAACTGGCCGGCGCGCATCTCGGCGCAGATGGCCGCACGGCTGAACGTCGATGCCCACGCGCTGCACGTGGCGCTCGATGCGGCCGTGCGCGAGCACTTGCAGGAACTGGGCGAGCTACGCCCGCGCGTGGACGGATGACGATGGAGTACGACGGCGCCGACGACATCGAGCGGGCCTGGCGCGAGGGGCTCACTCCCGACCCGCTGCTGACGGTCTCCGAGTGGGCCGACCGGCATCGGGTGCTCTCGAGCAAGGCGTCGAGCGAGCCGGGGCGCTGGCGCACGAGCCGCACGCCTTACCTGCGCGAGATCATGGACTGCCTCTCGCCCGCCTCGCCCATCGAGCGGGTGGTGTTCATGAAGGCCGCGCAACTGGGCGCGACCGAAATGGGCAGCAACTGGATCGGCTACGTGATCCACCACGCCCCCGGGCCGATGATGGCGGTGTGGCCGACGGTGGAGATGGCCAAGCGAGCCTCCAAGCAGCGCATCGACCCGCTGATCGAGGAGTCGCCGGTGCTCGCCGAGCGGATCGCCCCGGCGCGCAGCCGGGACTCGGGCAACACCATCCTCGCCAAGGAGTTCCGCGGCGGCGTGCTGGTGATGACCGGGGCCAACAGCGCGGTGGGCCTGCGCTCGATGCCGGTGCGCTATCTCTTCCTCGACGAGGTGGACGGCTATCCGCTGGACGTCGAGGGGGAAGGTGATGCGATCTCGCTGGCCGAAGCCCGCACCCGGACGTTTGCCCGGCGCAAGATCTTCATCGTCTCGACCCCGACGATCGCGGGCGCCAGCGCCATCGAGCGTGAGTACGAGGCCAGTGACCAGCGCCGCTACTTCGTGCCTTGTCCGCACTGCGGCCACCGTCAGTGGCTGCGCTTCGAGCAGCTGCGCTGGGACAAGGGCGCAACGGACACCGCCGCCTACGTCTGCGAGGCCTGCGACGCCCCCATTGCCGAGCACCACAAGACCTGGATGCTGGAGCACGGCGAGTGG
>NZ_JBKBVU010000074.1:0-14580 GCF_046289365.1 Caldimonas sp.
GCCACGCCCTGCGCCCCGACGTAGGCTGCGTGGGGGCCAAGCTCTACTACCCCGACGACACCGTTCAGCACGCCGGCGTGGTGCTGGGCCTGGGCGGCGTGGCCAACCACGCGCTGCGCCGCACACCGCGCCACGAGCCCGGCTACTTCGGCCGGCTGTGGACCATATACAACCCCAGCGCCGTCACCGCCGCCGCCCTGGTGCTGCGCAAGGAAGTGTTCGACCGTGTGGGCGGGCTCGACGCCGAAGGCCTGCCCGTGGCCTTCAACGACGTGGACTTGTGCCTCAAGGTGCGCGAGGCCGGTTACCGCAACCTCTGGACGCCGCACGCCGAGCTCTACCACCATGAATCCGTGAGCCGCGGCGCCGACACCAGCCCCGAAAAGCGGGCCCGTTTCGTCGGCGAAGTCAACGTCATGCTCAACCGCTGGGGCGCCGTGTTACAGCGCGACCCTGCCTACAACCCCAACCTCACCAGTGAGCGAGAGGACTACTCCCTTGCTCTCGCGCCTGTGGCTGCGTCCCACCGCGCCGAGGCCCTGACCGCATGAACACCGCTCTCGAACCCCCTGGCCAACCGCCCCGGCCCTTGCCGCGCCTGGCCGTGGCGGCCATCTTCCGCAATGAAGCCCCCTACGTGGTGGAGTGGCTCGCCCACCACCGCGTGGTCGGCGTGGACGCCTTTTACATCGCCGACAACGACAGCGACGACGGCACCTCCGAGCTGCTGCAGGCGCTGCACGAGCTGGGCTACGTGAAGCGCATCCCCTTTCCTTCGCCCCCGGGGCAGGCGCCTCAAATGCCGGCCTACGCCGAGATCCTCGGACGCCACGCCGCCGCCGAAGACTGGGTGGCGGTGATCGATGCGGACGAGTTCATCATGCCCGAGCGTGATGACATCGGCCCCAAAGACGTGCTGGCCTGCTTGGGCGAACGTCCCGGCGTGGGCGCCGTGGCCTTGAATTGGGTCACCTACGGCTCGGCGGGGCAGGTGGATCACGGTGCCGGGCTCGTGATGGAACGCTTCGACCGACATGCCGATCCCAGCTTCTGGGTCAATCACCACATCAAGTCCATCGTGCGCATGCAGGCCTTTGAGGGCTTGCACGGCAACCCTCACCTCTTCACGCTCAAGCCCGGCTACCACTACGTTCACACCAATGGCGACATGCTCGTGGACCACTCAACCCGCGGCCCCGGCTTGAGCCAGCAGCTGGTCTGGGAGGGCCTCAGACTGCACCACTACGTCGTCAAGTCTCGAGAGGAGTTCGCCGCCAAGCAGCGCAAAGGCAGCGCGGCCGTGCTGGGGCGCACCAAGGGCGACGACTACTTCCGCGCGCACGACCGTAACGACATCCACGCCCCTGTGCCGCCTGCGCTGCTGGCGCGGGTCAAGGCCGAGATCGCAGCCATCGAAGCGGCCCTGCGAGCCCGGGGCGCTCAGCCCCCGGCTCCCCCCACCCAGGCGGCCCGGCTGCAGCTCTTTCCCCAGGCCGTGCGCGGCCACATCGATCGCGTCGAATGGCGCGACGGCCGCCTGAACCTCTGGGGCTGGGCCTTGCAGCAAGACGGCCAGGCGCCGGCGTGCCTGCGTGTGCGGCTTGGGCCCGAGTGGATCGATACGCCCGTCCCGCGCTGGCTGGCCCGTCCCGACGTGCACCGCCACCACCCCCTGGCCACGGCCTTGTGCGGCTTCCACCTCAGCCTGCCCGCCGCCCAGCCGTCCAACGGCGACGCATTGCTCGAGGTGTGGGCGGGCCCGCACGAAGCTGCCCTGCACGGCCCACTGCCACTGTCAACGCAAGCAGCGGTGCACATGAAAGAGCGCCTGTCCCAAGCCAAGACGCCATGACCACAGGAGGTTCCCCAGCGTGAAACTGTTCCCCACATCCCAGACCAAGACGGCACCGCCCGCCTTGGCCCCTGACGTCCAGACCAAGCCCTGGCGACTCCCGGGCTCGCCGGATGCCGGCCAGATCAAGGTCGATCTCGCCTACCGCCTGGGCAGCCTCACCGTGGTGGCCGGCTGGTCGACTGCGGGCGTGGAGCTGGGCCTGCGCGCAGCCGGCCGTGTGCTCCAGGTGCGCCGGCAGGCCGTGCCGCGGCCCGACGTCGCCACACACTTCAACCTCCCGTCCGGCGCCGATCTGGGGTTCGTGCTCGTGGCCGAATCGGCCGGCGACGATGCCGTGACCTTGTGTTGGCGTGAACACGGGCAAGCCGAAACCGTATCGCAACCGCTGGTGCTCGAAACCCAACCCAAGTGGCGCGACGGGATGCAAGCGCCGCTGGGCTCGGCGCTGGCCCTGCTATGCGCTGCATTCCGACCCCACACCGACGAGTGGAAAGACCTGGTCGCTCAGTTGCCGTCATCCACGACGCCGTGCGAAAACGCCCGCGCTTTCCTGGAAGGAGCGTCGGCGTGCGCTCAAACCGAAGAAGGCGTGGCCTGGGGCTGGCTCGTGCATACGCCAGGCACCCAGGTTTGGCTTGAAGACGATGCGGGCCACACTTACCCCCTCGACAAGGCCTTTCGTCGCTACCGGCAGGACGTCTACGACGCGGTTGGCCATGAGTTCGGACACGCAGATCGTGAGGTAGGCTTCGTCCTTCGCTTGCCCGGGCTCAAGCCCGGATCCAGGCTGCGCTTGAAGGCGCTGTCCGAGGCGGGCGTGCATTTGCTCAGCGAGACGAGCTGCGGCACCCTGCCCGCGGACCCCGTGGCCGCTGCGCGATTGCTCTTCAGCGTGTTTTGTCCACTGTCAGAAATGCACCGCAGGGTGGGCCTTGTGGACGAGCCCGTGTTGTCCTCCCTCATCCAATACCGCCAAGACATATGGGACGAATTGCCCGTGCACGTCAAGCGGCTGGGCGCGGCCGTGGAGCGGCCGCTGGTCAGCCTCATCATCCCGCTGTACGGACGGACCGATTTCGTCGAGCACCAACTCATCGAGTTCGCACAAGATGCCTGGCTGCGGTCGCATGCCGAGATCATCTATGTGGTGGATGACCCCAAGCTGGTCGAACCCTTTGCCGCGCAGGCCGAGGCCCTCTTCAGGCTCTACCGGCTCCCGTTCACCTGGGTGTGGGGCAGCGTCAATCGCGGATTCTCGGGGGCCAACAACCTGGGGGCCCGACAAGCCCGGGGTGAACACTTGCTGTTCCTCAACAGCGATGCCTTTCCCCAGGCACCCGGATGGCTGGAAAGCTTGCTGGCCGTGCTCCAGTCGCGGCCCGACGTGGGGGCCGTGGCGCCTCGCCTCGTGTTTGGCGACGGTGCGATCCAGCACGCAGGCATGCGCTTCATGCGCCGTGATGAGCTGGGCGTCTGGGTGAATCACCACCCCTGCATGGGCCTGGACCCTGCCCTCGACCCCGCGCAGGAGCTGACCATCGTACCGGCGGTGACCGGTGCATGTCTCGCCTTGCGACGTACCGACTTCGACCGCGTGGGCGGCTGGGACACGGGCTATCTCGTCGGCGACTTCGAGGACTCCGACCTGTGCCTCAAGCTGCGCGAGGCGGGCCTGAACGTGGCCTACCTGCCGTCAGTGCAGCTTACCCACCTCGAGCGCCAATCCTTCAAGTTGCTTGGACAGGATGACCTCCGCACCCGCGTGGTGATCTACAACGCTGTGCGCCATCAGAACCGTTGGCGGCACCTGATCGAAGCCGAAGCGACCGCTGCCTGATTCCCTGCCATCATGACGAACACCCCACATCGCATCCTGGTGATGGCCCATGCCCACCCGGACTTCAGCCTGGGCGGCGGTGAGATTGCCGCCTACAATCTCTATAAGGCCTATCGCCAGCAACCGAGCGTCGAAGAAGCATGGTTCCTCGCGCGCGCCGACTGCGGCCGCGGCGTCACAGGGGCCATCAGCCTGCGACGCCCCAACGAATACCTGTGGGAGCAGGCCGTGCACGACTGGCACCTCATGAAGGCGGCCCACCAGGAATCCCTCACCACGTGGTTTGCCGATCTCATCCGGGCCCTCAAGCCTACGGTGGTGCACACACATCACTATGCTCACCTCGGGCTGGAGTACCTGCGGGTCATCAAGCAGGTGGACCCCTCCATCCGCATCATGATGACCCTGCACGAGTACATGGCCATCTGCCGCAACAACGGCCAGATGATCAAGACGGGCAGCTTCAAGCTGTGCAGCCGCGAGAGCTACGACGAGTGCCGCCAGTGTTTCCCGCAGCAAACCGCTGAAGACTTCTGGCTGCGCAAGCACTACTTCATGAGCCACTTCAAGTTCGTGGACCAGTTCGTGGCGCCGTCCGAATTCCTGCGGCAGCGCTACATCGAGTGGGGGTTGGCGCCCGAGCGGATCGTGGTGATCGAAAACGGCCAGTCCGACGAACCGCCGCTGCCCCCGCGCCCGCTGGCCGAAGGCGAAACGCGCAACCGCTTCGGCTTCTTCGGCCAGATCAGCCCCTACAAGGGCCTGGACGTGCTGCTGCAGGCGCTGCACGAGCTGCCCAAGGCCGAGCGCAAGAAGATCGTGCTCGAAGTGCACGGCGCCAACCTAGACTGGCACCCCAAAGAGTTTCAGGACAAGATCATTGAGCTGCGAGATCCGCTCGTGAAGCAAGGCGTGGTGCAGTGGGTGGGCCCCTACCAGCCCCACGAGCTACGCCGCCGCATGGCCGGGGTGGACTGGGTGGTCGTGCCCTCCATCTGGTGGGAAAACTCACCTATGGTGATCCAGGAGGCCTTTGTGTGTGGGAGGCCGTTGTTGGTGAGTGATATCGGTGGGATGGCGGAAAAGGTGCGAGATGGGATTGATGGGATTCATGTCCCTGCTGGCAATGTTCTATCTTGGTCGAAGAGCCTGCAACAGGCGGCGCGCATGACTGATGCCTGGAAAACTTTTCAAGACGGTATTCGCCAGCCACTCACCTACGCAGGTTGTGCAGAAGCGCACATGCAGCTCATCAACACCCTTGCATTTGGATGACCCTTATGCTCAAGCCCTTCATTCTTGGCTTGCGGTCGAGCCAGCCTCATGCGCCATTCATGTCCACCGAAGAGCTCTATTCGTTGGTCGGCCATAACACAGGTAATCTGGCTTTCCACTATGCAATCGGCCGTCACATAGGCGATACGCTTAGTGTTGCAGATTGGGGAGCACATCCAGATGAAATTGATGCGTGCGGAGATATTGCCGTCTTGCCGTGCGCGAACCAGTTGGGGCCTCATGCTGATCTGGGTAACCTGGTAGAAAAATTTGTAAACATAAAGGCCAAGATGGTGGCTATCGGACTCGGCGCGCAAGGCGACTTGAGCGGAAATTTGCCGAATGTTCCTAATGGAACCGTTGCTTGGGTTAGAAGCCTGATTGATCATTCGCCAGCAGATTTTCCGAATATTGGTGTGCGTGGCGAATTTACATTAAATGTTCTTGAGGGGTTGGGAATTTCAGGGTCGGCGGTAGTCCTCGGCTGTCCAACACTCTTCATTAATCCTTCAATAGAGTTGGGAAGAATTATTTCCGAAAAGGTGCGAGAGCCCTCTCGTATTGCCGTAGCCGCGGGCCACCACAGATGGCGTCACTTGGCCAAGCTGGAGGCTTCCCTAACGGCACTTGCGAAGGCGACAGGTGGTTCATATATCGGCCAAAGCCCGCTAGAGATGGTTAAGCTTACTCGCGGGGAAGCCCCTCAGCTAAGCGAGGAAGACGTCGCCGCTTGCAGGGACTATGCATGTCCGGAGATGTCGATAGGTGAGTTTGTTGACTGGACCGCGCGTGCAGGAAACGTATTTTTTGATGTCCCATCATGGATGGAGCACTACCGGCGGTTTGATTTTGTGATTGGCACGCGTATCCATGGGGTTATGCTCGCATTGCAGGCCGGGGTCCCCGCGTTGTGTATTGCACACGACTCACGCACCCTGGAGCTTTGCCAGACCATGAAAGTGCCTTATGTACTATCGAAGGATGTGGTCGGTGGCATTCACCGAAACGACTTGCTAAGGCTCTTCCAGTTTGATCCGGATGAATTTGATGCTAACCGACGGATGCTTGCCCGGCGTTATGTGGACTTTCTAAAAAACAACCAACTTCAGCCTGTCGATTGGCTCGAAGGCATCGCTGCGGCGGGCTGATCTACTGACCGGCGATCTCGGGACACTCATGCCACGGAGATGAGTGCCCGGGCCCAGGCGTCAGTTCGCATTGGCAGCAACTCGGCTTCGCTGAGACTTGATGCGATCGAGGCATACAGGCTTTGGTCAGCAAACATCCCCCTCGCCCCCAACCTCTGCACGTCATACACCTTCGTGTGCGACCGCCCTAGGTTGAAGGGGCCGGGCAGCAGCGGCACCAGGCCGATGTGGGCGCGGAAGCTGCGGCAGTGGCTCAGGTAGTTGGGCCAGCTCAGGGGGTGGAGCACGCGGGTGCGGGGCAGTGAGCGGTAGAGCTTGTTCACCTCGTGGTCGCCAATGATCTCGAAGTGCAGGCGGGGGTTCTGGGCCAGCGCTTCGGCCACCACGGGGCGCAGCCATTCGATCTCGGCGCGGTGCGCGGCCGAGCCGTGATAGAAGGCCCAGAGGGGGCCGTCGGGCGTCCAGGGGGTAGGTTGTATATGGGCATCTTCGGGTAGCGGCTGCGGTGGTACGAGTTGCATGTGGCGGTCCGCATGGGCGTCACACAGGGCGGCGGTGGAGCCCCAGTACTCGGTGGCCAGCACGTCGATCCAGGGGTGCATGCGCTGGCAGTAGCGCACGAGCTTCTGACGGTAGGATTTGGGCAGCTCCACCCAGGCAGCCGGGTTCAGCAGTTCGTCGTCCATGAAGTACACCACCGCCGCCAGTTGTGCATGGTGGCGATGGAGGGCCTGGGCCCAAGCTGGGGTGAGATAGCGCACGATCACGACGCGGGTGCCGGGGCTCAGGTCGGCGGGGGTGGGGATGTCGGCGTCAATATCGCGGTAGCTCACCGGCAGCCCGCTGGCCGTGGCCCGTGGGCGGATGTAATAGTCGGTGGAGGGATTGGGGCCCTGTTGCAGTACCAGCCAGCGGGTGGCCTCGGGTCGGTAGGCAGCGGCGGTCGGTCGGGAAGGGCGGCGCAGGTGAAGGAACATGGGCAGGGGGATCGTCGCAGGTGCAGCCCCGATTCTGCGCCGGTGTGCTACCGGGTGAGAGCGGGGTGCATCGCAGAAGGCCGGCTGACCTGCTCCCCGGAATCCGTGCCACGGCAAAGGAAAAAATCCGCACGGCGCCTCGAACGTATGTTTGCCGAGTGACAACCGATAGTCTTGCTCCGCCTCGCCGCCTGGCTGTGCTCACCCGCGGCGTTCAGCGGGTGGCCACGCTGGCGGCCTTGCTTGACGATGCCGAGCTGGTGCGGGCGCGCCGCCCGTCGCCGGATGGGTTGGACGCGGTGCTGGCCTGGGGCCGCAAACCCAGCGCCCGCGTGGCCGAGGCGTTTGCGGCCCGCCATGGCTTGCCGGTGTGGCGGGTGGAGGATGGCTTTTTGCGCTCGCTGGGCCTGGGCGATGCCGAGCCGCCGCTGTCGCTGGTGCTGGACGACCTGGGCATTTACTACGACGCTGGCACGCCCTCGCGGCTGGAGGCTTGGGTGCAGGCCCCGCACGATGAGGCGCAGCGCGCCCGCGCGAGGGCGCTGCAGGCGCTGTGGCGCGAGGGGCGCTTGTCGAAATACAACCTCGCCCGCGAGGCGCCGCCGCCGGTGCAAGGGCCTTTCGTGCTGGTGGTGGACCAGACGTTCGGCGATGCGTCGATTGCCTTTGGCCAGGCCAGCCCGGACGATTTTGCGCGCATGTTGGAGGCGGCCTTGGACGAGCACCCCGGCCTGCCGGTGGTGCTGAAGGTGCATCCCGATGTGATCGCCGGGCGCAAGCGCGGGCATTTCGAGCGGCTCACGCCGGGGCAGGCGGCGCGGGTGCAGGTGTTGGCCAGCCATGCGCATCCTTGTGGGGTGTTGGAGGCGGCGCAAGCGGTGTACAGCGTCACTTCGCAAATGGGCTTCGAGGCCCTGCTGTGGGGCCGGCCGGTGCGCTGCTTTGGCATGCCTTTTTATGCCGGCTGGGGGCTCACGGCCGATGAACAGCCGGCGCCCGGCCGCCGCCGCCCCGTGGCGCTGGAGGATTTGGTGCATGCCGCGCTGGTGGATTACCCACGGTATCTGGACCCCGAGACGGGCCAGCGCTGCGAGCCCGAGCGCCTGATGGCCTGGATGGCGCTGCAGCGCCGCATGCGCGAGCGCTTCCCGCCGCAGGTGCATGCGCTGGGCTTTTCGCGTTGGAAAAAGCCCATCGTGCGGGCTTTCTTTGGTGGCAGCGAGGTGAAGTTCGTCAAGCAGGCCGAGCAGGTGCCGCCGGGGGGCACGCTGGCGGTGTGGGGGCGGCGCGAGGTGCCGCTGGCCGCGCCGCGCGAACTGGCGCTGGTGCGGCTGGAGGACGGCTTTTTGCGCTCGGTGGGGCTGGGGGCGGAGCTGGTGCGGCCTTTGTCGTGGGTGATGGACCGGCGCGGCATCTACTACGACGCCGGCGCGCCGTCGGACCTGGAGCACCTGCTGGCCACGGCCGTGTTCGAGCCGGCTTTGCTGGCGCGGGCCCGCGCCTTGCGTGAGCGCATCATCGAGCAGGGGATCACGAAGTACAACGTGGGCCAGGGGGGCTGGACGCGCCCGCCGGCCGCCCGTCGGGTGGTGTTGGTGCCGGGGCAGGTGGAAAGTGATGCGGCCATTGCGCTGGGTGCCCCGGGCTTGCGCACGAACCTGGCGTTGTTACAAGCCGTGCGGGCGGCCGCGCCTGAGGCCTATGTGGTGTACAAGCCGCATCCCGATGTGGTGGCCAAGCTGCGCCGTGCCGGGCAAGGCGAAAACGACGTGCGGCATTACTGCGACGAGATCGTGGTGGATGTGCCGATGGATGGCTTGCTGGTGCAGGTGGATGAGGTGCATGTGCTCACCTCGCTGGCGGGCTTCGAGGCTTTGCTGCGCGGGCGCGAGGTGGTGACTTATGGCTGCCCCTTCTACGCCGGCTGGGGCCTCACGCGCGACCATCACCGGCAGTCGCGGCGGGGCCGCTGCCTGACGCTCGATGAGCTGGTGGCCGCCGTGTTGATTCTGTACCCCACCTATGTGAGCCGCACCACCGGCGCGTTCACCACGCCAGAGCGCGCACTCGACGAGCTGCTGGCATGGAAGCGGCAGGGGCCTACGCGCTTGCCGCTGTGGCGCTGGGTCTTGCGCCGCGTGCTGGCCTGGCGCCAGCGCTGACCGAGGGCCCCGCATGCCACGTGATGCGCTTTGTGACGGATCTCGCAATTCGACACCCTCTTGCGGGGGAAGGCCCCGGCGGCCCGCCGGCTGCATAGGGGACAATACAGTTTTGCGCGGCTCAGCGAATGGCCGCCTTGGCACGGGCGCTGCTTGAGTGTGGCGCCCTTGCGTTTTTCCGCCTTCGATGACGTACCCACTCGACCTCCCCGCGCCCGTGCCCCTGATGTTGCGGCGCTTGCTGCAACACCGCCGGCCCTTGCTGCTGCAAGGGCCCATGGGGCCGTTTTTCGCGCGGCTGGCCGCTTGGCTGGAGCAGCAAGGCGCCAAGCCGTACAAAGTCAATTTCAACGGCGGGGACCAGTGGTTTTACCGCCGCGCGCGCACCTACGCCTACCGTGGCCGGCATGAGGACTTGGACGCCTGGCTGGCGTCCTTCGTGGTCTTGCACCGTATCGATGCCTTGGTGCTGTTTGGCCAGCACCGCCCGGTGCACGAGCTGGCGCGGGCGGTGGCGGCGCGGCTGAGCCTGCCGGTGTTCGTGTTCGAAGAAGGTTATTTGCGGCCGGATTACATCACTTTGGAGGAAGGGGGCGTCAACGGCTTGTCCTCGGTGCCCAAAAGCGCCGAGGCGCTGCGCTTCATGCCCGACGAGCCCCCTGCTTCGCGGCCGCAGCCGGTGGCCGCCTCGTTTGCGCGCATGGCTTGGTATGCCACGTGTTACAGCGTGGCAATGTGGGTGGCGCGGCCGGTGTTTGCGCACCATGTGTATCACCGTCCGCTGCATCCGCTCACGCAGGCCTTGGCCTGGCTGCGTGGGGGCTGGCGCAAGCTTTGGCATGGCTGGACGCAGCGCGACGTGTGGGCCCGTCTGTGCGCGCAAGAGCGTCACAAGCGCTATTTCGTCTTGCCGCTGCAGGTGCACAACGACAGCCAGATGCAGCACTACTCGCCGTATCCCAGCGTCGAGGCGGTGATCGATGAGGTGATGGCGTCTTTCGCCCGGCACGCGCCGGCCGACGAGTGGTTGGTCATCAAGCATCACCCGATGGACCGCGCCTACCGTTGCTACGCGCGCCACATCGCCCAAAGGCAACGGCAATGGGGCCTGCAAGACCGGGTGCTGTATGTACACGATGTGCATTTGCCCACCTTGCTGCGCCACGCCCGGGGGGTGGTCACGGTCAACAGCACGGTGGGCTTGCAAGCGCTTTATCACAAGGTGCCAGTGCTCACCTTGGGGGCGTGCTTCTACGCGATCGACGGTTTGGTGCATGCCGGGCCGCTGGCCCGGTTCTGGCGCGAGCCGGGGCGGGTGGACGAAGCGCTGTACCAGCGGCTGCGCCACTATTTGTTGCGCACCAACCAGATCAATGGCAGTTTCTACGGCCGGCTGCCCGGCTTGCCGCAGGGGCCCGTCGCGGTGCCAGACACCGAGGAGGCCACGCAATGGCCGTCGGTGATCAGCCAACCGGTTCCACTGGAGGCCGCCGAGGGGGGGGGCGCGCCGGGCTGGCGCGCGTTGCCCATGCAGGTGGTGGCGTCACCGCAGATCGGCGCGACGGTGGCCGAGGCGCCAGCGCGTGCGAGCGCGCGAGCGTCAGCGCGGCAGTAACCCCCCCGGTGCCAAGATCCCGGCTTGGGCCGAGCGCCTGCGCCGCCGCAGCCCAATGAGACAATCCCGGCCTGCATGTCACTCGTGAAACACCGCCATGGTTGCCATCACCCCGTCCATTTTCTGCCGCAACGACGGCCCCTTCGTCCTCTTCGGCGGCATCAATGTGCTCGAGTCGCGCGACCTGGCCTTGCGCGCCTGTGAGGAGTACGTGCGCGTCACCACGAAGCTGGGCATCCCCTATGTGTTCAAGGCCAGCTTCGACAAGGCCAACCGCTCGTCCATCCATTCCTACCGCGGCCCGGGGTTGGAGGAAGGCCTGAAGATCTTCGAGGCGGTGAAGGCGCAGTTCGGCGTGCCGGTGCTCACCGATGTGCACGAGCCCTGGCAGGCCCAACCGGTGGCCGAGGTGGTGGATGTGCTGCAACTGCCGGCATTCCTGGCGCGTCAGACCGATCTGGTGGTGGCGCTGGCGCGCACGGGCCGCGTGGTCAACATCAAGAAGCCGCAGTTTCTCAGCCCCTCGCAAGTGCAGCACATCGTCGAGAAGTTCCGCGAGGCGGGCAACGAGCAGATCATCGTCTGCGACCGCGGTACCTGCTTCGGCTATGACAACCTGGTGGTGGACATGCTGGGCTTTGGCGTGATGAAGAAGGTGACGGGCGACCTGCCGGTGATCTTTGACGTGACGCATGCGCTGCAGCAGCGCGACCCCGGCGGCGCGGCCTCGGGCGGGCGCCGTCAGCAGGTGGCCGAACTGGCCCGCGCGGGGATGGCCGTGGGCCTGGCCGGCCTCTTCCTGGAGGCCCATCCCAACCCCGATCAAGCCAAGTGCGACGGCCCCAGCGCCTTGCCGCTGGACAAGCTCGAGCCCTTCCTCGCGCAGATGAAGGCGATCGACGCGCTGGTCAAAGGGTTTGCGCCGTTGCACATCGACTGAGGGGCGTTGCGCGCGCCTCACACGGGGCGCGCCAGCGTCTGCACCTCCAGCGCCTTGAACGCATCGCCCACCCCGTGCTCGGGCACGGCCAGGCGGCCTTCGGCGGCCAGGGTGTCGGCATGGGTGCGGCGCATCTCGAAGGTTTTGACGAGCCAGTAGGCCGCAAACGTCCACACACCGGCCGCTTCGACGAGGAACAGGGTCCAGCGTTGCCCCGAGCCTTGTTCGAGCCACCAGCCCAGCACGCCGGCGGTTGCCGGGGCGAGGATCATCGCCACGCCCAGGCCCTGGTAGGTGTGGCGGTAGCGCCGCGCCAGGGCCGGGTCGCGGATGAGGCTCAGGGTGTCGGACGCACGGAAAATGCACACGTAGGCGATGGCCACGAAGAACAGGGCCGCGAACGTGCCGTGCAGCGACACCTTGGGGCAGGTGGCGCCGCAGTCCCAGGCCATCGGAACGAGGGCCACGCCCACCAGCAGCAAGGCCGCGAGGTTGAGGGTTTGGTTTTCCAGCCGTGTGATGCCTTTGTACAAGTGCAAGCCGGCCGCCACCGCGCACAGCGTGCCCACGAAAACATCGCGCACGGCGCCCTCGCCGGCGTGGTAGTACGCACTCATCGAGGCCTGCAGGGGCACGCCGCCCAGTAGCACGCCCAAGAGCACCAGGGCCGGCGGCAGGCCGATGGACAGCACGGCGATGCCCAGCCGCAGGCTCAGGTAAGTGGCGGTGATGTGGTCGCTCAGGCGTTCGTGCGGCATGCGGTCGCTCCGGTGAAGGGTGAGACAAGCATAGGGCCGCGCCACTGAATGCACCAGAGCGCAGCGGGTGCTCACATCCCCCGATCCGGAGGGCGCCACGCCTTGGAGGACCTGTCCACCGCCCCCCCGGATCTGGAGACCACCACACCGAGCGAAGAGGTGCGGCCACGGCTGCGGCGGCCGGTGGGGTCGCGGCGGTCGTCAGGGTTTATGGGTAATTTGTAATTATTGATTTTTGATCTATTGTCAGTAGAGACCCACCGGCATGGGGCCGGCACCGGGCTGATCAATGACCCATCTTGGCGAGCTGCACAGCGCGATTCGACCAACGACCTTGCACGAAGAGGTCGCGGCGCGGCTGCGCACCCTGATCTTCGAGCGCCGGCTGGCGCCGGGGGCCTGGGTGGACGAGAAGGCGCTGGCGGCCGAGTGGGGCATCAGCCGCACCCCGCTGCGCGAGGCGTTGAAGGTGTTGGCCGCCGAAGGCTTGGTGACGGCGGTGCCGCGTCGCGGCTGTCAGGTGGTCGAGCTGTCGGAGGACGATGCGCAGCAGCTCTTTCCAGTGATGGCGCTGCTGGAGGGGCGCTGCGCGCACGAGGCGGCGCTGCGCGCCACCGACGCCGAGCTGGCCGAGCTGCAGCGTCTGCACGAGGACCTGGAGCTGTACGCCGCCGCCCGCGATGTGAACGGCTACTACCGCGCCAACCATGCGTTCCACACCCGTGTGCAGGCCCTAGCGGGCAACCGCTGGCTGGACCGGGCGACCAACGAGCTGCGCAAGTTCATGCGCATGCTGCGCGGGCGCCAGCTTCACTGGCCGGGGCGGCTGGAGGCCTCGATCGCCGAGCACCGGGCCTTGATCGAGGCGCTGGTGCGTCGCGATGCCCACCGCGCCGAGCGCCTGATGCACGATCACCTGATGGCCCAGTTGCAGGCCCTGCAGGCGCTGCGTGCGGCCGAGTCCGGGGCCGCACGTCCGGCCCACATCCCCCCCTCAACCCCCCGGGAGGCCCCATGATGATCTTGTCTCGTTCTGTCGGCACGGGCCGCCGCGGCCTGATGCCGCAGCGCTCGCCACGCGCTCAGGCCCGCTTGCTGAAAGAGGTGGTGGAGGGCTGCCGACGCCTGCTGTCCGAGCGGGGCGAGTCGAACAGCGTGGCCATCGCCGAGGAGGTGCTGGACCTGTACGCGGGCTTGACGGCCGAGCAGCGCCTGGCCTTCTTCAAGGTACTGGACAGCGAGTTCGGCCCCCATCCGCAGGCCGTGCTCGAGGCCGCGCAGCGCTATGCCGAGGCACCCGAGGCCACGCGCTTGATGGCGCTGATCCAGGCGGCCGAGCCGCCGCGCCAGGAGCTGCTGCGCCGCCTGAACCGCGCCCGCGGCGGCACCGCGGTGATCGTGGGCATGCGCCGCACCCTGCTGGAGCTGCTGAAGCAGCATCCCGATCTGGCCGCGGTGGAGGCCGATTTCCTGCACCTGCTGTCCTCGTGGTTCAACCCGGGCTTTTTGCAGATGGAGCAGGTGGACTGGCGCTCGCCGGCGGCGCTGCTGGAGAAGATCATCCAGCACGAGGCGGTGCATGAGATCGACGGCTGGGCCGATTTGCGTCGCCGCCTGCAGCCGGATCGGCGTTGCTTTGCGTTTTTCCATCCGCAGCTGCCGGACGAACCGCTGATCTTCGTGGAAGTGGCCTTGGTGGACGAGATGCCGGCCGCGGTGGGCCCATTGATCGATGTGCGCAGCCAACCACAGACCGACGAGCGCCAGTACAAGGTGGCGACCTTCTATTCGATCAGCAACTGCCAGCCGGGGCTCAAGGGCGTGTCGCTGGGCAACTTCCTCATCAAGCGTGTGGCCGAGCATTTGCAGCGCGAGTTCCCGCAGCTGCGCACTTTTTGCACGCTCTCGCCCATTCCTGGCTTTACGGCTTGGCTGCACAAGCACGCCCCAGGCCTGCGCGAGCGTGAGGACTTGCCGCCCAAGCTGAAGGAGCGGCTGCTCAAGGCCTTGGCC
>NZ_JBKBVU010000299.1:0-2605 GCF_046289365.1 Caldimonas sp.
CTCGACGAAGGAGGTCTGCACGCGGTCGCCGAACTCGGCCTCGATGGCCTTGCGGCCGTTGTCGTGCGCGAAGGTCCAGCCGGCATCCCCCACCGGCCCCACGTAGGCGAAGGCGATCTTCAGCGGCTCGGGCTTGGCGGCCGGGGCCTGCGCGGCAGGCGCCGGCGCGGGCGCCTCTTCCTTCTTGCCGCAGCCCACGAGAGCGGCCGCAGCCGCCAGGGCCCCCAGGCCGGCCAGACGGACCAGGGTGCGTTTGGTGAAGTCGGTCATGTCGAAGAGTCTCCGATGAATGGGTGGAGGAAGGGGAATGGGCAATTATGTCGCCATCAGCTGCCGGGGTAGAAGGGCTTGCCCAGCGAGGCCGGCATGTTGACGCGGATGAAGCTCGGGTTGCGCGAGATCAGCACCAGCACCACGATGGTGGCCAGGTACGGCAGCATCGTGAGCAACTGGCTCGCAATCTGCACGCCCTGGCCCTGCAGGTGGAACTGGAGCATGGTCACGCCCCCGAACAGGTAAGCCCCAAGCAACACGCGTGCCGGGCGCCAGGTGGCAAAGGTGGTGAGGGCCAGCGCGATCCAGCCCTTGCCGGCGATCATGCCCTCCACCCACAGCGGGGTGTAGATGACCGAGATGTAAGCCCCGGCCAAGCCGCACAGCGCGCCGCCGGCCAGCACGGCCAGCAGGCGGATGCGCCGCACCGGATAACCCAGGGCATGGGCCGACTCGGGCGACTCGCCCACGGCGCGCAGCACGAGGCCGGCACGCGAGCGGTAGAGGAACCAAGCCAGCACCAGTGTCAGCGCGATGGCGAAGTAGACCATGGGGTGGTGCTTGAAGAAGGCCGAGCCGAAGAACGGCAGATCGGCCAGGCCCGGGATCTCGAAGCGGGGCCGGTCGCTCAGGCGTTCCTGGGTGTAGCCGATGCCGACGAAGGCGGAGAAGCCCACACCGAAAAGGCTGAGCGCCAGACCCGAGGCGTACTGGTTGGTGTTGAGCCAGATGACCAGCACCCCGAACACCAGCGCCATGGCCGCGCCGGCGCCCGCGCCCGCGGCAAAGGCGAGCCAGTCGTTCCCGGTGTGCACACCGGTGGCAAAGCCGGCGATGGCCGCGACCAGCATCATCCCCTCGGCGCCGAGGTTGACGATGCCGGCCCGCTCGTTGATGAGCAGGCCCAGCGAAGCAATGGCCAACACGGTGCCGGCATTCATCGTGGCTGCAATCAGCAGGGCAATGGGTTCCATTCAGGCCTCCCGCTGGACCGTGGTGAGCCTCGCACCGCGCTGCCAGCGGATGCGGTGGTGGATCAGCGTGTCGCAGGCCAGCAGCGCAAACAACAGCAGGCCCTGGAAGACACCGGTGATGGACTTGGGCAGGCCCATGCGCGACTGGGCGAGTTCGCCGCCGATGTAAAACATGCTCATCAGGATGGCCGAGAACACGATGCCCACGGGGTTCAAACGTCCGACGAAGGCCACGATGATCGCGGCAAAGCCATACCCGGACGGCACGTGCGGCGTGAGCTGGCCCAGCGGGCCGGCCGCCTCGAGCGCGCCGGCCAGGCCGGCCATGCCGCCGGAGATGAGCAGGGCTGTCCACAAGGCTTGGCGCGAGGAGAAGCCCGCATAGCGCGCGGCCATGGGCGCCAGCCCCCCCACCTGCAGCTTCAGCCCCGCATAGGTGCGGAAGAGGAAGACGGCGAACACGGCGACCATCACGAGCGCGATGACCAGACCGATGTGGACCCGCAGGCCGGTGAACAGGCGCGGCACCTTGGTCGCCTCGGCAAAGGTGACGGTCTGCGGGAAGTTGAAACCCGCCGGGTCTTTCCAAGGGCCGTAGACGAGATAGCTCAGCAGCATGTCGGCCACATAGACCAGCATCAGGCTCACGAGGATCTCATTGGCGTTGAAGCCGTCGCGCAGGCCGGCGGTGAGGGCCGCCCACACCATGCCGCCCACGACGCCGGCCAGCAGCACGACGACGAAGAACCCGCGGGCGGTGTCGGGCCCGGCCTGCATCGCCACGCCGCCGGCGAAGATGGCCCCCAGGATGAACTGGCCTTCAGCGCCGATGTTCCAGACATTGGAGCGGAAGCACACGGCCAGCCCCAGGGCGATCAGCACCAGCGGCACGGCCTTCATCGCCAGCTCGCTGAGCTGGTAGCCGCTCTTGAGCGGCTCGACGAAGAACATCTGCAGGCCGCGCACCGGATCCTTGCCGAGGACGATGAACAACCCGATGCCGATCAGCACGGTCAGGGCCAGCGCCAGCAGCGGCGAGGCCAGGGACATCGCCCGCGAAGGCGTCGCACGGGCTTCAAGCTTGAGCATGGGCCACTCCGTTGGGAGACGATGCGGGAGCCTGGGGGGTCTCGCGCGGCCACAGCCCGCTCATCCATTCGCCGATGCGCTCGACGGTGGCTTCGCGCGTCGGGACCGGGGGCGAGAGCCGTCCCTGCGCGATCACGACCAGCCGGTCGCTGATCTCGAACAGCTCGTCGAGCTCCTCGCTCACCACCAGCAAAGCACAGCCGGCGTCGCGCAACGCCAGCAGCTCGCCACGGATCTGCGCGGCCGCGCCGACGTCCACCCCCCAGGTG
>NZ_JBKBVU010000075.1:0-14532 GCF_046289365.1 Caldimonas sp.
GATGGTGGCCCCGCCCTTGCCGATCACGTCGCGGATCTTCTCCGGGTTGATCTTCATCGTGTAAAGGCGCGGGGCGAATTGGGAGACCTCGGTCTTGGCACCACCGACAGCCTCGACCATCTTGCCCAGGATGTGCATGCGCGCTTCCTTGGCCTGGGCCAGCGCGACCTGCATGATCTCCTTGGTGATGCCTTGGATCTTGATGTCCATCTGCAAGGCGGTCACACCTTCGGTCGTGCCGGCCACCTTGAAGTCCATGTCGCCCAGATGGTCCTCGTCACCCAGGATGTCGGTGAGCACTGCAAAGCGGTTGCCTTCCTTGATCAGGCCCATGGCAATGCCGGCCACATGCGCCTTCAGGGGCACGCCGGCGTCCATCAGCGCCAGGCAGCCCCCGCACACGGAGGCCATCGAGGACGAACCGTTGGATTCGGTGATCTCGGAGACCACGCGCATCGAGTAGGCGAAATCGTCCTTGGAGGGCAGCACGGCCACCAGGGCCCGCTTGGCCAGCCGGCCGTGACCGATCTCGCGGCGCTTGGGGCTGCCCACGCGGCCGGTCTCGCCGGTGGCGAACGGCGGCATGTTGTAGTGCAGCATGAAGCGGTCGGTGAATTCACCGCCCAGCGCGTCGATCTTCTGCGCATCGCGGTCGGTGCCCAGGGTGGCCACGACCAGGGCCTGGGTCTCGCCACGGGTGAACAGGGCCGAGCCGTGGGTGCGCGGCAGCACGCCAGTGCGGATCTCAATGGGGCGCACGGTGCGGGTGTCGCGACCGTCGATGCGCGGCTCGCCGGCCAGGATCTGGCTGCGAACGATGCGCGCCTCGATGTCGAAGAGCAGGCCGTCGACCTTCACCTCGTCGAACTCGAGGCCTTCGGCGCCCAGCGCTTCCTTCACCGCGGCATAGGCTTCACGGCACGCCTGGGTGCGGGCCTGTTTGGAGCGGATCTGATAGGCCGCGCGCAGCTTGTCCTCGGCCAGGGCGGTGACCTTGGCGATGAAGGCCTCGTCCTTGGGCGCAGGCTGCCAGTCCCACTCGGGCTTGCCGCCCTCGCGCACGAGTTCGTGAATGGCCTGGATCGCCACCTTGCCCTGCTCGTGACCGAAGACCACGGCGCCGAGCATGACGTCCTCGGGCAACTGGTCGGCCTCGGACTCGACCATCAGCACGGCCGCCTCGGTGCCGGCCACCACCAGGTCCAGGCGCGACTGCGCCAGTTGGGTCTTGCCGGGGTTGAGCACGTACTCGCCGTTGACATAGCCCACACGCGCGGCGCCGATCGGGCCGTTGAAGGGAATGCCCGAGACGGCCAGCGCAGCGCTGGTGGCGATCATGGCGGGGATGTCGGGCTCGACCTCGGGGTTGAGCGAGAGCACGTGCACGACGACTTGCACCTCGTTGAAGAAGCCCTCGGGGAAGAGCGGCCGGATCGGACGGTCGATCAGGCGCGAGGTCAGGGTCTCGTATTCGCTGGGCCGGCCCTCACGCTTGAAGAAGCTGCCCGGGATCTTCCCGGCGGCATAGGTCTTCTCGATGTAGTCGACGGTCAGCGGAAAGAAGTCCTGGCCGGGCTTGGCATTCTTGGCCGCCACCACGGTGGCCAGCACCACGGTGTCGTCCATGTTGACCAGCACCGCGCCGGTGGCCTGGCGCGCGATCTCGCCCGTCTCCATCGTGACGGTGTGCTGACCCCATTGGAAGGTCTTGGTGACTTTGTTGAAGATGCTCATGGATGTCTCCGGTGATAGGCGCGCATGCGGCTGCGCGCAAAGCCTGGAGCCTCGTCACCGGAGCGGAGTGCCATTCCAGGGGGCCTGACCCGCAGGCGCCTTGGAATGACACAGCAACTCCATTGCAGTGGCGCGGACTCCGACAAAAAACAAAGAGCCTGTGCTGGGGACGCCAGACAGGCTCTTGGTCATCCTCGGGCGTTTACTTGCGCAGGCCCAGCTTCTGGATCAACGCCGTGTAACGCTCGGCGTCCTTGTCCTTCAGGTAGGCCAGCAGGCGCTTGCGGCGGTTGACCATCTTCAGCAGACCACGGCGACCATGATGGTCTTTCTTGTGGAGCTGGAAGTGGGGGGTGAGTTCGTTGATGCGGGCGGTCAGCAGGGCCACCTGCACTTCGGGAGACCCGGTGTCGGCGGCGCCGCGAGCGTGGGCCTTGATGATCTCGGCCTTGTTCAGATCTGCGATCGACATGTCGTTCCTTGGAATCGACCGCCACCCCGGCGACTCAGGCGCGCGCCGGGATGAGCGGTTTCGTACTCACTTGCGGTCGCGGGTGAAACCTCCCCGCGCCGTGCCTTGTCTTGCAGTTTTTTGCTGCAAAACTTGATTATTGTACACGGGGACGGTTTTGCGCGACTCAGGGGCGGCGCATCTGGCACTGGTGGGGCTGCTCGGTGCGTGCCGCGCTCAGGTGGCGCACGGTGGCAAATCCGTAGCCGGACCCCTCGTTGTCGAAGCGCACCCCCTCGCTGCCGGCCCTTTGCATCAGGCTGACGTACAGCGGCTGGATGAACTGGTGATCGGCGGCGCGCATGACCCCCTGGTGGACGCCGCCGAGAGCCGCGCCGTCGAAGCGGGCCCCTTCCAGCGCACGGGCCACCTGGAGCGGATCGGTCGCGCCGGCGCGTTCGATGGCGGTCACCAGCATCTCGACCATGGTCTGCATGCGCATGTGCAGGTAGTCGTCGGCGGCCCGGGGGAAGCGCTCGCGGAAGGCCGCATAGAAGCGGTCGGAAGCGGCCCCGCCGGCATTGGGATGCCACTCGGCCACCGCCAGCACGCGGCCCACGCCGGCCTCGCCGATCGCCGCCGGCACGCCCAGGGCGTTGCCGTAGAAGGTGTAGAACTTCGCCTGCAGGCCCACCTCGCGGGCGGCCTTGATCATCAGGGTCAGGTCATTGCCCCAGTTGCCGGTCACCACCGCCTGGGCGCCCGAGGCCTTGATCTTGGCCACGTACGGCAGGAAATCCTTGATGCGGCCCATTGGGTGCAATTCTTCGCCCACGATCTTCAGGTCGGGGCGGCGCTGGGCCAGCATCTCGCGGCTCTTGCGCACCACATGCTGGCCGAAGCTGTAGTCCTGGCCGATCAGGTAGACGCTGTCGACCGAGCGGTCCTCGGCCAGCACATCCATCAGCGCGGCCAGGCGCATGTCCGCATGGGCATCGAAGCGGAAGTGCCAGAAGCTGCAGCGCTCGTTGGTCAGGCTGGGCTCCACGGCGGCATAGTTCAGGAAGAGCACGCGGCGCTGCGGGTCGCGCTCGTTGTGCTTTTCGATGGCGTCGATCAACGCCGCCGCCGTGGCCGAGCTGTTGCCCTGGGCGACGAAAGCGATGCGCTGGTCGATCGCCGATCGCAGCATCGACAGGGCCTCCTCCGTCTGACCCTTGCTGTCCAGGCGCACGATCTCCAGCGGCCGCGCGCCCCCGGGCAGCTTCACGCCGCCACGGGCATTGACCCGCTCGGCCGCCCAGGCGAGGTTGCGGTGCACGGCCTCCCCCGCGTTCGCAAACGGACCGGACAGACCTTCGATGAGGCCCAGGCGCACCGGCTCGGGCCGCGGCTGGGCCACCACAGGGGTTGCGAGGCCGACCAGGGCCGCGGCCAGGGCCAGGGTCCTGCGCAGGGTGTTCGTGACAAGAGTCTTCATGGACCGGGGTTCGTCGGGCTGGGCCAGGGAAAGGGATCGGGCGCGGATTGTGCCAGCGCGCAACGCCGGCTCGGCGGCTCAGGCCGTGGCCAGGTCCCAGCGGGGGGCAACATCGAAGGCGTAGTCGCGCCGCGCCCGTCCCGGATCGCGCTGCAGCCGCATCGCGGCCGCCAGAGCGATCATGGCGCCGTTGTCGGTGCACAGATGCAGTTCGGGATAGTGCACCCTCAGGCCCCGACGCTGTGCCTGGGCATCCAGCAGATCGCGCAGGCGACGGTTGGCCCCGACCCCGCCGGCCACGACCAGGCGCTTGAGGCCCGTCTGTTTCAGCGCCGCCAGCGATTTCTTCACCAGCACCTCCACGATGGCCGCCTGGGTGGCCGCAGCCAGGTGGGCGCGGTCCTGCTCGCACACGGCATCGCCGAGCTTGCGCACCTGGGTCCACACGGCCGTCTTCAGCCCGGCGAAGGAGAAGTCCAGGTTGCCGCTGTGCAGCAGCGGACGCGGCAGCTCGTAGACCTCCGGGTCGCCGAACTCGGCCAGCCGGGCCAGCGCCGGGCCGCCGGGATACCCCAGGCCCAGCAGCTTGGCCGACTTGTCGAAGGCCTCGCCGGCGGCGTCGTCGATGGTCTCCCCCAGCAGTTCGTACTGGCCGACGTCGTCCACCCGCATCAACTGGGTGTGGCCTCCGGACACCAGCAGGGCGACGAAGGGGAACTCGGGCGGATCGGCCGACAAGAAGGGCGAGAGCAGATGCCCTTCGAGGTGATGCACCCCCACCACCGGCCGATCCAGCGCCGCCCCGAGGGCACAGGCCAACCCGGCCCCCACCAGCAGCGCACCGGCCAGGCCCGGGCCGCGGGTGTAGGCGATGGTGTCGATCTCGTCCAGGCGGCAGCCGGCCTCGGCCAGCACCTGGCGGGTCAGTGGCAGCACCCGCCGGATGTGGTCCCGAGACGCCAGCTCGGGCACCACGCCGCCGTAGGCTTGGTGCATGTCGATCTGGCTGTGCAGTGCATGGGCCAGCAACCGGGGCGCAGCCAGGCCGGCGTCGGCGCGCACCAGGGCCACGCCGGTTTCGTCACAGGAAGACTCTATGCCCAGAACCAACATCCGGGCAGTGTAGCGCCCTGGGGTTGACCCGGATAACAAGGGATATTTGCCCGCCCCAGTTACAACTTGGCACGATCTGTTAGCGCTTTGTCACAACTCCAACCTAGGGAATGCACCACACTGCGCCGAATTCCCTTCCCAGGGAAACGCACGGGCGGTTAGTCTTGCCACCCGTTGCGGTACACACGCAAGAGCGGCGTTTCGACCGTCCAAAGTCGTTTGGGATCATGAAGGAATACAAGCTCTCGGGCTGGCCCGAACTGCCGCCCGCCTACCAGCGCACCGCCTACCAGCGGATGCTGCATCAGATGTCCCAGGGCTTCGTCCCGCTGACCCTGCTGGTGCGTGCCAGCGGTCTGGGCCGCGACGCGGTCCAGCATTTCCTGGCCCAGCTCAGCACCCGCGGGGTGCTGGTGGAGCGCACGCAGCCGCGCGCCCCGCTGGGCGCCGGCATGGCCTCGCGTTCGATGGCCTGGCTGCGCCGCGCCCTGCGCGTCTGAGCCCCCGGGGGCCTCGGCGTGGCCCGATAGTTGCAAGGCGGCGGGCATGAGCCCGTCCCCTGCCCTGCGCATTCTGATCGTTGCACCGGAAACGCTCACCCCGGACCCGGACGACGCCGTTGCGGGCTGGCAGGCCGAGCGCTCGCGCAGCCTGCGCATCGGCCTGTTGGAGGCCGGCTGCAACATCGTGGCGGTGCTGCCGGCCGATGCCTACCTGCCCGAGCGGGTGGCACAGATCCAACCCGACATGATCATCGTCGATGCCGAGAGCGAGGCACGCGACACGCTGGAGCATGTGGTGATGGCCACCCGCGATGCGCGCCGGCCCATCGTGCTGTTCACCGACGACGAGGACACCAGCCATGTGCGCGACGCCATTGCCGCGGGCGTCAATGCCTATGTGGTGGCCGGGCTCGCACCGGAGCGCGTCAAGCCGGTGCTGGAAGTGGCCATGGCCCGCTTCCAGCACGAGGAGGGCTTGCGGCGCGAACTGGCCGATGTGCGCACCCAGTTGCAGGAGCGCAAGCTCGTCGATCGGGCCAAGGGCATCCTGATGGCCCGGCTGGGCTGCACGGAGGCGCAAGCCTATGCCCGGCTGCGCAAGCTGTCGATGGACAAGGGCCTGCGGCTGGCCGACCTGGCCCAGCGGCTGATCGACGCCAACGAACTCCTGGCCTGATGCGCCGTGGCGCACCGCCGTTGTGCGCCGCACAAACCGCAGGCTCAGCAACCGCTGCAGGCGCACCGCACCGGGGCACCGCCGACAGCGCTGCTGCGGCAAAACCCTGGCACGGTTCATGCGTAAGCTCTTGCGCGCAGGTCAACGGCGACCCGCGCAAACGGCCCGGTGGCATCAAGGACGATGCCCCGGCCCCAGGACGAAGGCGTCCCCACCGGTCTGTTCGCAGGCTGCGTGAGGACGCCTTTTCTGTTTGGTGCTTCGATGAAATCAAGGACGCGACGCATGAAAGCCCACGATCTGCTCAAGGCCCGCCTGAGCCGCCGGACCCTGCTCAAGACCACGGCCGCGGCCGGCGCCACCGGCATGGTGCCCGGACTGCACACCGCCGTCTGGGCCCAGGGTTCGGACAAGCCCGAGAAGGAGGAGGTGAAGATCGGCTTCATCCCGCTGACCGACTGCGCCTCGGTCGTGATGGCCTCGGTGCTGGGCTTCGATAAAAAGTACGGCGTGAAGATCATCCCCACGAAAGAGGCCTCGTGGGCCGGCGTGCGCGACAAGCTCGTCAACGGCGAGCTCGACATGGCGCATGTGCTGTACGGGCTGATCTACGGCGTGCATCTGGGCGTGAGCGGTCCCAAGAAGGACATGGCCGTGCTGATGAGCCTGAACAACAACGGCCAGGCCATCACCTTGTCAAAGAAGCTCTCGGACAAAGGGGCTGTCGATGGCGCCTCGCTGGCCAAGCTGATGGCCTCCGAGAAGCGCGACTACACCTTCGCCCAGACCTTCCCCACTGGCACCCATGCAATGTGGCTGTATTACTGGCTGGCCAGTGCGGGCATCAACCCGTTCAAGGATGCCAAGGTGATCACCGTGCCGCCCCCCCAAATGGTGGCCAACATGCGCGTGGGCAACATGGACGGCTTCTGCGTGGGCGAGCCGTGGAACCATCGCGCCATCATGGACGGTATCGGTATCACGGCCGTGACCACCCAGGACGTGTGGACCGATCACCCCGAGAAGACCCTGGGCACCACCGCAGACTTCGTCAAGAAGTATCCCAACACCTGCCGTGCGGTGGTTGCTGCCATCCTCGAAGCCAGTCGTTGGATCGACGCCGGCCTGCAAAACAAGCTCAAGATGGCCGAGATCGTGGCCGACCGTGCCTACGTGAACACCAGCGTGGACGTGATCAACCAGCGCATCCTGGGCCGCTACCAGAACGGCCTGGGCAAGACCTGGGACGACCCCCACCACATGAAGTTCTTCAACGACGGCGCGGTGAACTTCCCCTATCTGAGCGACGGCATGTGGTTCCTCACCCAGCACAAGCGCTGGGGCCTCATCAAGGAGCACCCGAACTACCTCGAGGTGGCCCGGCAGATCAACCAGATCGATCTGTACAAGCAAGCTGCCACGGCTGCGAAGGTGAGCCTGCCCAAGGACGTGATGCGATCGAGCAAGCTCATCGATGGGGTGGTCTGGGACGGCAAGGACCCGGCCAAGTACGCCGACAGTTTCAAGATCAAGGTCTGAGTCAGCACACACGGGAGCCCATCATGGTCAGTGCCGTCTTTCATCCTTCGGTCGGCGACAGCCCGGCCGCCCAGTGCCCCTCCAGCCCGAGCCGATCCAAGGTGGCGACCGCCGCGCCGGCACCGGCCCGACCTGCCCGGGCCCCGATCGACTGGCGCGGCTGGGCCCTTGCCCTGCTGGCGCCGGTCTTCGGCGTGGCCCTGCTGATCGGCATCTGGGGCCTGGCCACCGTCAACAGCACCAGCTTCCCCACGCCGGGGGCCACCTGGGAAGCCGCCGTCCAACTCTTTGCCGACCCGTTCTATCGCAATGGGCCGAACGACCAGGGCATCGGCTGGAACGTGCTCTATTCGCTGCAGCGGGTGGGCATGGGCTTCGGCCTGGCCGCGCTGGTGGGCATCCCGATGGGCTTCCTGATCGGGCGCTTTGCCATCGTCAACCGCATGTTCTCGCCCATCGTGAGCCTGCTGCGCCCGGTCTCTCCGCTGGCCTGGCTGCCCATCGGCCTGCTGGTGTTCAAGGCGGCCAACCCGGCGGCCATCTGGACCATCTTCATCTGCTCGATCTGGCCGATGATCATCAACACAGCCGTGGGCGTGCAACGGGTGCCGCAGGACTACCTGAACGTGGCTCGCGTGCTGAATCTGTCGGAGTGGAAGGTCATCACCAAGATCCTGCTTCCCTCGGTGCTGCCCTACATGCTGACCGGCGTGCGGCTGTCGGTGGGCACGGCCTGGCTCGTGATCGTCGCCGCCGAGATGCTGACCGGCGGCGTGGGCATCGGCTTCTGGGTGTGGGACGAGTGGAACAACCTCAACGTGCAGCACATCCTGATCGCGATCTTCGTGATCGGCATCGTGGGCCTGCTGCTGGAGCAAGCGCTCATCGCCATCGCCAAGCGCTTCAGCTACGCCGAGTGAAAGGACCGATCATGACCCCCCATTTCATCCAGGTGCAGTCGGCCGAGATGGTCTTCCACACCAAGAAGGGCAGCTTCCACGCACTGCACGACATTCACCTCGATGTGGCCCGCGGCGAGTTCGTGACGCTCATCGGCCACTCGGGCTGCGGCAAGTCCACCCTGCTCAACCTGATCGCGGGCCTGCTCAAGCCCACGGCGGGTGTGCTGCTGTGCGACAACCGCGAGATCCGCGAGCCCGGCCCAGAGCGGGCGGTGGTGTTCCAGAACCACTCGCTGCTGCCCTGGCTCACCTGCTTCGAGAACGTCCACCTCGCCGTGGACCGCGTCTTTGGCGGCAAGGAGTCCAAGGCCCAGTTGAAGGCGCGCACCCTGGCGGCTTTGGAGCTGGTGGGCATGGGACACGCCACCACCAAGCGCCCGCACGAGATCTCGGGCGGCATGAAGCAGCGCGTGGGCATTGCCAGGGCGCTGGCGATGGAACCCAAGGTGCTGCTGATGGACGAGCCCTTCGGCGCCCTGGACGCCCTCACCCGCGCGCACCTGCAGGACGAGTTGCTGAAGATCGTGGCGCGCACGAAGAGCACGGTCGTGATGGTGACGCACGACGTGGACGAGGCCGTGCTGCTGTCCGATCGCATCGTGATGATGACCAACGGACCGGCCGCCACTATCGGCGAGATCCTGCGCGTGGACCTGCCGCGCCCGCGCGAGCGCGTCTCACTGGCCGAGGACGCCCACTACATCGCCTGCCGCAAGGCGGTGCTGGACTTCCTCTACACGCGCCACGGTTACATGGAGCGGCTGGCTGCCTGACACACACCCCGTTACAGAAACCTGGGCATCCACCCCCCTTTGGGGGAACGCAGTTCCTTGAAACCTCTTGAAGAATTGGCGGCAATTCAAACGCCAACGATTCAAGGAGGGTGTGAATGTCTGCAGTGCAGGGTGGGCCTGGAGACGTCGCTGCGTCTGCGCTGGCGCCAACACCAGGGGCCCCGCCTTCGTCGAGGGCTTCGCTTGCCCCTCACGCCCCCCTCCACGCCCTGTGCCTGCTGGCCCGCCTGCACCACGTGGCGGCCGAGCCCGAGACCCTGGCCCACCAGATGGGCTGGCCGCCCAGTGAAGCGCTGGACACCACCCACCTGCGCCTGGCCGCCCAGCACCTGGGCCTCAAGGCCAAGCCCCACCGCAGTGCAGTCGAGCGCCTGACGCTGGCGCCGCTGCCTGCGCTGGCCCGCCTGCGCGACGGCCGCTGGGTCGTGCTCGCCCAATGCGACGGCCAGCGCGTGCTCTTCCAGGATCCGTCCTCACCCCGTTCAGGCAACCGCCCCACCATCGAACCCCTGAACGTGTTTGCCGAGCAATGGTCGGGCGAGCTGCTGCTCGTCACCAGCCGTGCCTCGCTGGCCGGGGAACTCGCCAAGTTCGACTTCAGCTGGTTCATCCCCAGCCTCGTCAAGCACCGCAAACTGCTGGGCGAGGTGATGCTCATCTCGCTCTTCCTGCAACTCTTTGCGCTCATCTCGCCACTCTTCTTCCAGGTGGTGATGGACAAGGTGCTGGTCCATCGCGGCCTCACCACCCTGGACGTGCTGGTCATCGGCCTGGTGGTGGTGGTGCTCTTCGAGAGTGTGCTGAGCGCCTTGCGCACCTATGTGTTCTCGCACACCACCAGCCGCATCGACGTGGAGCTGGGTGCACGGCTCTTTCGTCACCTGGTGGCCCTGCCCCTGGCCTACTTCCAGGCCCGCCGCGTGGGCGATTCGGTGGCCCGGGTGCGCGAGCTGGAGAACATCCGCAGCTTCCTCACCGGCAACGCCCTCACCCTGGTGCTGGACCTGGTGTTCTCGGTGGTCTTCATCGCGGTGATGCTCTTCTACAGCGTGCCGCTCACCCTCATCGTGCTGGCCGCCCTGCCCTTGTACGTGGGCCTGAGCCTGGCGGTGGTGCCGGTGCTGCGCGCGCGGCTCAACGAGAAGTTCGCCCGCGGCGCCGAGAACCAGGCCCTGCTGGTGGAAGCCGTCACCGGCATCCAGACCGTCAAGGCCAGTGCGCTGGAACCCGCCATGGCCCGGCGCTGGGACGACCAGCTCGCCGCCTATGTGTCGGCCGGCTTCAAGACCCAGACGCTGTCGTCGTTTGCGCACGAGGGTGTGAACCTCATCGGCAAACTCGTGAACGCCGCCACCCTGTGGTACGGCGCCCACCTGGTGATGGACGGCCAGCTCACGGTGGGCATGTTCGTGGCCTTCAACATGTTCGCCCAGCGCGTGGCCCAGCCCATCATGCGCATCGCGCAGATGTGGACCGACTTCCAGCAGACCGGCATCTCCATGGCCCGCCTGGGCGACATCCTCAACACCCGCACCGAGGTGCCGCCCAGCGCGGCGGCCCAGCTCCCACCGCTGAAGGGCCAGATCCGCTTCGACCAGGTCACCTTCCGCTACCGCCCCGAAGCCCCGCCCGTGCTGCACGGCCTCAGCCTGGATGTGCGCGCCGGCGAGGTGATCGGCATCGTCGGGCGCTCCGGCTCGGGCAAGAGCACGCTCACCAAGCTCGTGCAGCGCCTGTACGCGCCCGAGCAGGGCCGCATCCTGGTGGACGGTCTCGACATCGGCCTGATCGACGCCGCCCAGCTGCGCCGCCAGGTGGGCGTGGTGTTGCAGGAGAACCTGCTCTTCAACCGCAGCGTGCGCGAGAACATCGCCATCGTCGACCCGGCCGCCCCGCTGGAAGCCGTGATCCACGCCGCCCAGCTGGCAGGCGCCCACGAGTTCATCAGCGAACTGCCCGAGGGCTATGACACCGTGGTGGGGGAACAGGGCACGGGGCTGAGTGGCGGCCAGCGCCAGCGCATCGCCATCGCCCGGGCGCTGTTTCACAACCCGCGCATCCTCATCTTCGACGAGGCCACCAGCGCGCTCGACTACGAGAGCGAAGCCATCGTGCAGCGCAACATGGCCGCCATCTGCCGCGGGCGCACCGTGCTCATCATCGCCCACCGCCTGAGCGCCGTGCGCCAGGCCCACCGCATCGTGGTGATGGACAAGGGCCGTATCGTGGAGATGGGGCCACACGAGGAACTGGCCGCCCGGCCCAAGGGTTTGTATGCGCACCTGTGGCGCATGCAGACCGGCATGAGCGCGGGAGGGGCGGCATGAGCGGGACGATGGACACGACCGTGGGCGCCGTGCCGGCAGCCAACGACCCGCCCAGCCCGCCGCACCCGGTACGTGAGCTGCTGGGGCGCTATGCCGCCATCTTCAAGGCGGCTTGGGGCCTGCGCCACGAACTGGCCGGCCCGAAGCGCCTGGCCGACGAACGGGCCTTCCTGCCCGCCGCGCTCAGCCTGCAGGAGACCCCGGTGCACCCGGCGCCGCGACGGTTTGCGATTGCGATCTGCAGCCTCTTCCTGATCGCGGTGGTGTGGTCCATCTTCGGGCGCATCGACATCGTGGCCGTGGCCCCGGGGCGCATCGTGGTGAGCGAGCGTACCAAGGTGATCCAGCCGCTGGAGGTGAGCGTGGTGCGCGCCATCCTGGTGAAGGACGGCGACCGCGTGCAGGCCGGCCAGGTGCTGGTGGAGCTGGACGCCACCCGGGCCCGTGCCGATCAGGCCAGCATCACGGAGCAGCTCACTGCGGCCACCGATGAAGCCGAACGGGCCCAGGCCCTGTTGAACGCCTTGGCCGGTGGCACGGCGCCCAGCGGGGGCAGCCCTCGGTTGCGGGCCGAGTGGAGCGACATCACCGCCAAGCGCGCGCGGCTGCAGGCCGAACTGAGCCGCCGCCAGGCTGAGATCGACACCGTGAAGGCCAGCATCGCCAAGCTGCAGGCCACCCTGCCGCTGGCACGCCAGCGCGAGGCCGACTTCGAGGCGCTGGCGAAGCAGGGCTTTGTGGCGGGCCACGCCAACCAGGACCGCACGCGCGAGCGCATCGAGCTGGAGCAGGACCTGGCCACCCAGCAGGCCCGCCTGAGGGAAACGGAAGCGGCCTGGTTCGAGAGCCGCCAGCAGCTGGCGGCCTTCCTGGCCGAGACGCAGCGCGCCCTGAGCGACCGGCGGGCCGAGGCGCTGCTGAAGCAGGCGCAACTTGCGCAAGAGACCACCAAGGCCCAGCAGCGCACCGAGCTGACGCGGCTCACCGCCCCCACGGCCGGCACGGTGCAGCAGCTGGCCATCCACACCCCGGGCGGGGTGGTGACCGAAGCCCAGCCGCTGATGGTGATCGTGCCCGATGACGCCGAAGTCACCGCCGAGGTGACGATCGACAACAAGGACATCGGGTTTGTGAATGTGGGGCAGGAAGCCGCCATCAAGCTGGAGACCTTCCCCTTCACGAAATACGGCACCGTGCCCGCCGAGGTCACCTGGGTCACGGCCGATGCGGTGAACGACGAGAAGAAGGGGGCGATCTTCCCGGCCACCTTGAAGCTGAAGGCCCATCAGATCGACGTGGACGGCAAACCCATCCGGCTGGCGCCGGGGATGAATCTCACGGCGGAGATCAAGACGGGGAAGAGGCGGGTGATTGAGTATCTGCTCAGTCCGGTGCAGAGGAATCTCAAGGAAGGGTTGAGGGAAAGATAAAAATTTCTGAAAAATAACCAAAAAAAGATGAAATACCAAAAAATCGCAAGCGGTAGAATTATGATAGGATCCGCATGAAAACAGAATTCAGTCGTGACCATAATTTTCTCCACGCACTAATTCACTTGGCGAACTCAGCATGGATCGTCCAGATTGCATTAGCTTTTCTTAGAGATCAAACAAGAACCAACCTACTAACTGACCCGTTGCTGCTTGGAACGCTCTTAGCGACTGCTTGCCTACATATCCTTAGGTGGTTGGTCATCAGCAAAGAGACAATCGCCTTAGGGGACGACCTCGGCAGTCTTTCTAGAGCGCTGACAAACACCACCGCTGGACACCTTGGGAAAACACCTTACCTGATCGCACCGAAACTGAATTCATCTCTAACGCTACAGCGTGCAATCGCGCTCCGAGAGCACCTAGCATCAACAAGCACGACGACAGCAGGAAACCTTTTCTTTCTCACCTTCAATTTTCCGAAGGCCAAGCTTGTGTTTCTGGCGACGATTGGCCTAGCCCTCTTCGCTCTCAGCCAAGGGCCAGCGCTTCCACTTGTACCTGAATTCGCTCGTCACGTAGTCGTAGTGTTCTTCGTTCTGTCAGCGATTGTCGGCCTCGCCATCTATTCGGCTGCAATCCTCATTTACACAACCTTTATCCATCAGGAGGAATGAATGTCTCTCGCCAGAGGATTTATTATCATCGATAATGGTGTCACCAGAGGGATTATTATAATTGAATCTTCGCCCTCAGCCCTCAACAACGTTATCCGTTCAGCAGGCGACGATATTGCAAACATAGTCGCGCAGAATGGCGACTCGGCAATGACTGCAGCTGAAATCACTCAGGCCGCGAACTCGGCGATCTCTGCCGCCAACAGTAGCAATCCGACCGTGGAATCAGTACGGGTTGTTGGCTCGGTCGCTTTTGGCACGGCCGTCGGGCTTTGGACAAGTCCCATATTCACCCCAGCTGGGGGATTTGTGGCAGGGTGGGTAGCAGGTGCCGGATACGAGTGGTTTTATGACCGTGTATACGACGCTGCTGTCAACGGTGGAGATGGGGTTTCCAGTGATATTCCAGGAACATGGGACGCTGAGGGTTGGGGGGGCATCGACCCTTATGGCATGGACCCCACAATCAACACTCACTACTCCAACGCCATCACCTGGGCCCCCCGCGACCCCCTAGCTATCGACTTGGACGGCGACGGCATCGAGACCGTCGGCGTGGGTTCCAACCCCATCCTCTTCGATCACAACGCCGACGGCATCCGCACCGGCACGGGCTGGCTGCGGGGTGACGATGCCTGGCTGGCGCTGGACCGCAACGGCAATGGCGTGATCGACTCGGGCCGCGAACTGTTTGGGGTGGACACCCTCATCACCGACACCAACGGCCAGACCCGCACCGCCCGCGACGGCTTCGAGGCGTTGCGCAGCGTCGACAGCAACGGCGACGGGGTCTTCGATCCCAACGACGAGGCTTTCAGTCAGGTGCGCCTGTGGCGCGACCTGAAC
>NZ_JBKBVU010000300.1:0-2597 GCF_046289365.1 Caldimonas sp.
CGCACCCTCGCCCGGGCGGGCGTCCGCCCAGATGCGGCCGCCGTGGCGCTCGATGATGCGGCGGCACAGCGCCAGTCCGATGCCGGTGCCTTCGAAGTCCTGCGCGCGGTGCAGGCGCTGGAAGACACCGAACAGCCGCTCGGCACGGGCCGGGTCGAAGCCCACGCCGTTGTCTTCAACCCAAAACACCGCCTCCTCCCCCTGGGGGCCGGGCTGGACGCGGCCGCCCACGGCGATGCGCGCGTGGGGTTGTTTGCGGGTGTATTTGAAGGCGTTGGCCAACAAGTTGTCCCATACTTGCGACAGCAGCAGGGCATCGCCTTCGACGTTGGGCAACTCATGCGGAATGTCGACCTCGACGCCATAGCCCGGCGGACGTTGCAGGGCGGGGTCGTGTTGGACGCGGTGCAAACTGCTGTGTACCAAACTGAGCATGTTCAGCGGTTGGGGCTGCAGCGCGGCGCGTCCCAAGCGGGCAAAGGCCAGCAACCCTTCGATGAGGCGGTGCATGTGCGCCGCGGCATTTTCGATGGTGCGCAAGTCGCGCTCGACGTCTTGCGCGATATGTCCCCGCAGGTCTTCGCGCAGCACCTGCACATAAGCCGAAATGTGGCGCAGGGGGGCGCGCAGGTCGTGGGAGACCGAGTAGGAAAATGCCTCCAGATCCTGGTTGAGACTGTGCAGCTGCCGTGTGCGCTCTTCGACTTTGCGCTCCAGCGCGTGGTTGAGGTCGCGCAACAGCTCCTCCAGTCGGCGCATCTCGGTCATGTCGCGCACCAAGCACGCCGTGCCCAACGGTTCGCCCTCGGCCCCCCGCAGCGCCGCGTAAACGACGTGTGCCCACAGCCGCTGACCGTCGGCGCAACGCAGCCAGAGCGTGGCTTCACTCTGACCCAGTAGCGCCGCACGCTCCAGCGCCTGCGCCGCATCGGGGGGTAGCGGGTGGGGGGCGTCGGGACGATCCGGTCCCGCGGTACCCAGCACCGCTGATGCTGGGTAGCCGAGCAGGCGCTGTGCGCTGGCCGGCCAGTCGATGATGGCCCCGTTGCTGTCCAGAAAGAATAACGCCGCGTCGCGCAGTCCATCCGACAGGGCCTGCCAGCGCGCGTGTTGCAGCGTCAACCATGCGCTTTGGTGTTGCAGTTGCTGCTGCAAGTCGGCTTGCTGCGCACGCAGCTCCGCTGCGTGCCGCTCCCACGCACTGTCGTCGCGCAGCAAAATGCATACGCCTCTGACGGCACCGTCCACCGTGTCTGGCAACACCGTCAGCGACCAATGCGCTGCGTTATCGCATCCAGGGCAGGCCGTTTGAAATTGACCGGGCTCGTTGCGCAGGGCTTGTGCGACCCAAGGCAGTAGCACGTCCAGCCAATCCGGGCTGAGCACCTCGTGCCACGCTCGATCTTCCACTTGGTTGGGCCGTATCCCAGGGCGCAGCAGGGGTTGTACGGCCGCATTGGCAAAGCGACAACGCAGTGACGCGTCCAGGATGAGACAGCCATCGGTGAGCCGGTGCAGGACACGAACCGCCACGTCGCCAACCGAATCGGGTGTGGTACCGGACGGGGCTGTCGCGTCGCTGCTGCCCGCGCAATTTTGCGTATGGATGGCCAATGCCTCGAAAAACGAGGGCGGCAACTGAGGGGGCCAGGGGTGGCGGGGCATTGGCTGCATGAATTTACTGTAGCGCAAGCAACTGCGACACTGAAGCCCGTTGCGGGTATCCGGTGGCAGCGTCTGGCTCCCCGGCTGTGGCGTCGGGGGCTACCGGAGCGCCGAGCCAGATTTGCGGTGAAGCCGCGCAGCCACGCCACAGGCGCTCCTCCTGACCTTGTTGTGGCGTGACATCAATAGCGCGGCAACTCCGGGTGCGGCAGCCGCCCGCCGCGCACCAGCAGTTTGCCGTATTCCGCGCAGCGTTGCAGGGTCGGGATGACTTTGCCCGGGTTGAGCAGCCCGTGCGGGTCGAAGGCGCGCTTGATCGCGAACATCTGCTCGCGTTCCTCGGGGCTGAACTGCACGCACATGCTGTTGAGCTTTTCCACGCCGACGCCGTGCTCACCGGTGATCGTGCCACCCATCGCGACGCTGGTCTCCAGGATGTCGGCGCCGAACGCCTCGGCGCGCCGGAATTGATCCGGGTCGTTGGCGTCGAAGAGGATCAGCGGGTGCAGGTTGCCGTCGCCGGCGTGGAAGACGTTGACACAGCGCAGGCCGTATTTGGCCTCCATCGCCTGGATGGCGAGCAGGATGTCGGCCAGCCGCTTGCGTGGGATGGTCGAGTCCATGCACATGTAGTCCGGGCTGATGCGGCCACTCGCCGGGAAGGCGTTCTTGCGTCCGCTCCAGAAGCGCAGCCGCTCCGCCTCGTCGCGGCTGACGGCGATGCGCGTCGCGCCCGCGGCGCGCAGCACGGCGCTCATGCGCTCGATCTCCTCGGCCACTTCCTCGGGCGTGCCGTCGGATTCGCACAGCAGGATCGCCGCCGCGTCGAGGTCGTAGCCCGCGTGGACGAAGTCCTCCACCGCTGCCGTCATCGGCTTGTCCATCATCTCCAGCCCTGCCGGGATGATGCCGGCCGCGATCACCGCCGCCAC
>NZ_JBKBVU010000301.1:0-2585 GCF_046289365.1 Caldimonas sp.
ACCCCGGGCCGCAATACGAGGCCACCCGGCACAACGCCGGCTTCTGGTGGATCGACGATGTCGCACGCCAGCTCGGCGTGAACCTGCTGCCTGAGCGTGCCTATCAGGGCCTGGTCGCCCGTGTGAACCGCCCGCTGGCCGGGGTGGAGGCTGCGGTGTGGCTGCTCCAGCCCCAGACCTACATGAATCTGTCGGGCCGGTCGGTGGCGGCGCTGGCGCGCTTTTTCAAGATCGAGCCGCAGGAGATTCTCGTCGTGCACGACGAGCTCGACCTGCTGCCCGGCCAGATGAAGATCAAGCGGGGCGGCGGGCATGCCGGCCACAACGGCCTGAAGGACATCCAGGCCCAGCTCGGCAGCCCCGACTTCTGGCGCTTGCGCCTGGGCATCGGTCACCCGGGCGTGAAGGCCGAGGTGGCCGATTACGTGCTGCGCAAGCCGCCGGCGGCCGAGCGCGAGGCCATCGAGGACTGCATCACACGGTCCCGGGCGGCGCTGGCGCCCTTGTTGCGCGGCGAGATGGAGGCCGCCTCCCGCCTCATCCATGCGCGGCCCGTGCCCCCCCGCGCGCCTCAGGACACCCCCACGGAGCCGTCCCGATGAGCCGGCACGCGCGAGCCCCGGTGCTATCTCGCCATTGGCGGGTTGGGGCCGTGCTCGCGCTGGCGGCCCCGCTCGTCGCGGCCCAGCCGGTGTACCGCTGCGGCAACCAGTACAGCGACCGGCCCTGCCCCGATGCGCGGGTGCGCACCGACCTGGCCGACCCGCGCACCCCCGATCAGCAACGCCAGGCGTTGGAGCACAGCCTGCGCCAGGGCTGGACGGCCGACGAGCTGGAACAGGAGCGCCTGCGCCGCGAGGCAGCCCTGCGGGCCGCACAGCGGCCGCCGGACGACGAACCGCCGCGGGCAGCTGCTGCCGATCGGGCGCAAGACCCGCGCAGCTCGCGCCGACCCAAGGACTACAAGGTCAGGCTGCCAAAGCCGCCGAAACCTGGCAAGGCCCGGCCGGCCTCACGCTGAGCCGGGGCCCGCGGCCGCACCGGGCGGGCCTGCCATCTGCTGCGCCTGCAGGCGGCGGTACTTGGCCCAGAGTGTCTCCTGGTCCTCGCGGTGGTCGGGGTTGATCGGGATGCATTCCACCGGGCAGACCTGCACGCACTGGGGCGCATCGAAATGCCCCACACACTCGGTGCAGCGCTGAGGGTCGATCTGGTAGTACTCTGGCCCCATCGAGATCGCCTGGTTCGGGCACTCGGGCTCGCAGACGTCGCAATTGATGCACTGGTCGGTGATCATCAGGGCCATGGCGGCACCCCGTTCCTCTTTCAGTTCGCCTGCTTCACCTTGTGGCGCAGGCGCTCGAGCACCGAGGGTGCCACGAACTTGGAAACATCACCGCCGAGCATGGCAATCTCGCGCACGAAGGTGCCCGAGACGAACTGGTACTGGTCCGAGGGGGTCAGGAAGACCGTCTCGACCTCGGGCATCAGCTGGCGGTTCATGCCGGCCATCTGGAACTCGTACTCGAAGTCGCTCACGGCCCTCAGGCCCCGCACCACGACCTTGGCTTGCTGGGAGACGACGAAGTCGCGCAGCAAGCCGGCGAAGGACATCACCTGTACGTTGGGATGGCTCGCGGCAGCCTCGCGGGCGAGCTCCAGGCGCTCCTCGAGCGAGAACAGCGTGCGCTTGTGGTGGCCGGCGGCCACGGCCACGATGAGGGCGTCGAACAGCGTGCTGGCCCGGCGCATCAGGTCTTCGTGGCCCAGGGTCATGGGGTCGAAAGTGCCCGGGTAGACGGCGGTGATGCGGTGGGAGCGGGTCATGGTGTGGTTGGCAGATGGGCGGGTGCCGCCAGTGTAGGCGCGGCGGCACGCAGCAGGTGGTAGTGCACCGCACCGGCCCGGCCCTGGCGCCACAGTGTGAGGCCCAGCAAGGCGGCAGTGGCGTCGCTCCAGGCCCGGTCGGCCTCGAGGTAGATGAGCCCGCCGGGGGCGAGCAAGGGCCGGGCGGCAGCCGCAGCGGCGGTGAAGAGATTGGCGTCGAAAGGCGGGTCCAGCAGGACGAGGTCCCAGTCGGGCCGGGCGTGCGGGCGCATCCAGGCCAGGGCATCGGCTGCCTGGATCTCGACGCTGCCGGCCTTCAGCCGTTGCACCGTCTCGCGCAGGCCGCGCACCAGCGCCGCATCGCGTTCGAGCATCAGCACACGCGCGGCGCCGCGGGAGGCCGCCTCCAGCCCCAGGGCCCCGCTGCCGGCAAAGGCATCCAGGCAGCGCCAGCCGCTCAAGTCCTGGCCAAGCCAGTTGAACAGGGTTTCGCGCACGCGGTCGGGCGTGGGCCGCAGGCCGGGGCGGTCGGGCACCGGCAGCTTGCTGCGCTTCCACAGGCCGCCGATGATGCGCACCTCATGGGCCGGGGCGCGACGCTCAGGCCGGGGCGGGGAAGAGGGGCGGGGGGCAGACACGGCCTGGATTCTAGAATCGGGCTCGAGGACCCCGACACCCATGTTCAGTTTTTTCCGCAAGAAGACCCCGCCGCCTCAGACCCCCTGCGCAGCACCGGCGCCGGCCCCGGCGGGCGGGCC
>NZ_JBKBVU010000302.1:0-2579 GCF_046289365.1 Caldimonas sp.
CTGCCCAGCCCCCACCATCTGAGGGCGCGGCAGCTCTACGAGAAGGTGGCCGCGGCGTTGCCCGAGTTCGATGCGCGCCGGCAAGCCCCGGCCGACGCCGAATCCGGAGGGAACCGCCCATGAGCCGAGATGTCCGTCCCGCGGTGGGGCCCGAGGAGGCCCTGCTCGACCTCGAGACCTTGTGCCGCTGCGCCCTTGTCAGCCCTGAATGGGTGCTCGAACGGGTGCATCGCGGTTTGATCGTGCAGGCCAGCGGCGAGTGCGCCTCGGCCTGGCGCTTCGACGCGGCCACACTGCGCCGCGTGCGCTGCATGGTGCATCTGGAGCGCCATTTCGATGCCGTGCCCGAGCTGGCGGCCTTGGTGGCGGATCTGCACGACGAAATCGACGCCTTGCGCCGCCGGCTCGCCCGTGCCGGCTTGTGAACTCCTGTCTGATGCCGAGGATGGCCATGGCGATGAAAACCCCCGATCCCCAGACCCGATGGAACATCGGTTACTGGCTGCTCGCCCTGCTGATCCTGCTGTCACTGCAGAACCTGTGGCAAAGCCAGCGCATCGTCGAGCCCGTGCCCTACAGCGAATTTGAGCGCGCGCTGGCCGAAGGCCGTGTGGCCGAGGTCGTGGTGGGCGAGACCACGCTGACCGGCAAGCTCAAGAACCCCGAGCCGCGTGGCAAGAGCGTCATCGTGGCCAACCGGGTGGAGCCGGCGCTGGCCGAGCGGCTGTCGCAGTACGGCGTACCCTACACCCGCGTGGTCGAGAGCACCTTCCTGCGCGATCTGCTGTCATGGGTGGTGCCGGCCCTGGTGTTCTTCGGGGTGTGGTTCTTCCTGGTGCGCCGCTTGGCCGAGAAGCAGGGCATGGGCGGCTTCATGAGCATTGGCAAGAGCCGCGCGAAGATTTACGTCGAGAAGGACACCGGCGTGACCTTCGCCGACGTGGCCGGCGTCGACGAGGCCAAGGCCGAGCTGCAGGAGATCGTCGCTTTCCTGAAGGACCCGCAGGGCCAGGGGCGGCTGGGCGCACGCAGCCCCAAAGGGGTGCTGCTCGTGGGCCCGCCTGGCACCGGCAAGACCTTGCTGGCCAAGGCCGTGGCCGGCGAGGCCGGGGTGCCCTTCTTCAGCATCTCCGGCTCGGAGTTCGTCGAGATGTTCGTCGGCGTGGGCGCCGCGCGCGTGCGCGACCTGTTCGAGCAGGCCCGCGCGAAGGCCCCGGCCATCATCTTCATCGACGAACTCGATGCCCTGGGCCGCGCCCGGGGGGCGGCCGGTGCCGTGGGCGGGCACGACGAACGCGAGCAGACGCTCAACCAGCTCCTGGTCGAACTCGACGGCTTCGACTCCACCTCCGGCCTGGTGCTGCTGGCGGCGACCAACCGGCCCGAGATCCTCGACCCCGCGCTGCTGCGCGCAGGCCGCTTCGACCGCCAGGTGCTGGTGGACCGCCCGGACAAGGCCGGCCGCGTGCAGATCCTGCAAGTGCATGTGAGGAAGATCCGCCTGTCGCCGCAGACCGATCTGGAGCAAGTGGCCGCGCTGACCACTGGCTTTTCCGGGGCCGACCTGGCCAATCTGTGCAACGAGGCGGCCCTGGCGGCCACGCGGCGGGGCGCCGCTGAAGTGGAGCTGCAGGACTTCACCGTGGCCATCGAGCGCATCGTTGCCGGGCTGGAGAAGAAAAACCGCGTGCTCAACCCGCGTGAGCGCGAAGTCGTCGCCTACCACGAGATGGGCCATGCGCTGGTGGCACTGTCGCTGCCGGGCACCGACACCGTGCACAAGGTCTCCATCATCCCGCGCGGCATCGGTGCGCTGGGCTACACCATCCAGCGCCCCACCGAGGACCGTTTCCTGATGACGCGCGAGGAGCTCGAACACAAGCTCATGGTATTGCTCGGCGGGCGCGCGGCCGAGAAGCTGGTGTTCGGTCACTGGTCCACCGGCGCGGCCGACGACCTGGCCCGCGTCACCGACATCGCGCGCGACATGGTCACGCGCTACGGCATGGTCGAAGACCTGGGCCATGTGGCCTACGAGGCGCAGCCTGCGCGCTTCCTGGAGGTGCCCGGGGCGCTGCAGCCGGCGCGCAACATCAGTCCGGACACGCAGCACCGCATCGACGAAGCCGTGCGCGAGATCGTCACGCGCGCCTTCGACCGCACCCTGGCGCTGCTGCGCTCGCACCGGGACCTGCTCGAGCGCGGCGCCCGCGAGCTGCTGGCGCGCGAGACCCTGGACGAGGCGGCCCTGAAGGAGTTGACGCGATCGCTGCGCGAGCCGGATCGTGAAGCGTCGCAGCCGGCCTCATGAGCCGGGCTCGCCGCCTGGCACCTGGGCCTGCGCGCACTCGACCTGCACCACCTCACGGCGGCCGCCGTCCACGCGCACGGCGGTGAGCCGGCCGCCCCACACGCAGCCCGTGTCGATGGCCAGCAGGTCTTCGCGCACCCGCAAACCCAGGGTGGACCAATGCCCGCAGGCGATCGGGGTGCCGGCCGTGCGTCGGCCGGGCACGTCGAACCAGGGGAACATGCCCGGTGGCGCGGCTTGCGCGCCGTCCTTGAGGCTCAGGTCCAGT
>NZ_JBKBVU010000303.1:0-2577 GCF_046289365.1 Caldimonas sp.
GGCCGGGCGCCGGCGCGCCTTCGGCCCGTCCGCCGCGGGGGCGGCCGCCTCGGGCGTGCGCAGCGTCAGCGACTCGCGCAGCGCCTCCACCGGCACGTTCATGGTCTTCAGCGTGGACAGCGTCATGCGCTGCACCTCGAGGGCCTGGATGGTGGCGCCCAGCATGCGGGCGTTCTGTTCCAGCCAGAACTGCACGGTGCGCAGCTCCTCGATGCGCTTTTCCAGCTCCTCGGGGTTGAGCGTGGGGGCGACCCACTGGCCGAAGTGGGGCAGGGCCGAGCCGGCGTTCTTCACCAGGCCTTGCAGGAAGTCGAAACCGGGCACCAGCTTGCCAATGCCTTGCAGGGGGTCACTCATCGCGGGGGCTCCGTGGTGGCTGCGTTGCCGGCCATTGTGCGCCGCCGGTGCGAACCGGCCAAGCGCATCGACGCCGAGGTCTTGGGCTGGGGCTTGCGACCTCGCCGGCCGGTGGTGGTAGGCTTTGAAGCCCCGGCAGATGGCCTGCCGCATCGCGAGGAACCCCATGGCATTCATCCGGCTGGCGTCTCACACCAAGGACCTGGGCAATGGTTTCATGGTGCGCCGCCTGCTGCCGGCCGCCGCCGCCCGGGCCGTGGGTCCGTTCGTCTTCTTCGACCACATGGGCCCGGCCGATTTCCCGCCCGGCCAGGGGCTCGACGTGCGTCCCCACCCCCACATCGGCCTGGCCACCGTCACCTACCTCTTCGAGGGCGTGATCACCCATCGCGACAGCCTGGGCACGGTGCGTGACATCCGTCCGGGCGATGTCAACTGGATGGTCGCCGGTCGCGGCATCGTGCATTCCGAGCGCTCCCCGCAGGCGCTGCGCGCTACCGGGCATCGGCTGCACGGCATCCAGACCTGGATGGCGCTGCCGCTGGCCGACGAGGAGGCCCTGCCCGACTTCGTCCACGTCGGCGCCGCCGGCCTGCCCGAGGTGCGTTCGGCCGGCGTGCACCTGCGCATCATCGCCGGCGACGCTTTTGGCCAGACCTCGCCGGTGCCGGTGCGCAGCCGCACGCTCTACGTGGCCGGCGAGATCGAATCGACCGCCCACATGGAGGTGCCTCTGGAGCACGAGGAGCGGGCGCTGTACGTCGTCTCGGGCTCGCTCACGGCCGACGGCGAGCCGCTGAACCCCGGTGACATGCTCGTGCTGCCGCCGCGGCCGGTGCGCCTGCGGGCGCTGGAGGCGGTGCGTTTCATGCTGATCGGCGGCGACCCGCTGGACCTGGGCCCGGAAAACACCGCCGAGCACCCGCGCCACATGCGCTGGAACTTCGTGGCCTCGCGCCAGGAACGCATCGAACAGGCCGTCCAAGCCTGGGCCCGCCAGGATCCGCAGGCCTTCCCGCCGGTGCCCGGCGAGACGGACCCCATCCCTTACCCCTGAGCGGGCACCTCGCAGTCGATGGCGCCCATCGGGGGGCTGCCGTCGTCGGCCAGCAGCTCGATGTGCACACGGTCGCCGGCCAGCAGCCAGGGGCTGCGCGGCTCGCCGTGCTCCCGGGTCTCCTGGGCGCGCCGCTCGGCCAGGCAGGCCACCCCGCCGGAGGGCTCGACCGGGCTGAGCGGCCCGCTGTGCACGACGGTGCCGGCCGGCAGGGCGCGCGTGCGGGCGGCCTGGGCCAGCCAGCGGCCCACATGCCAGGCCATCGCGGCACCGGCATCGCCGCGGCCCAGACGCCGGCCCTGGGCCTGCACCTTCAGGCCCAGGTGCACACGGCCGCGCCGCCAGGCCTCGCCCAGTTCGTCGGGCGTGACGGCCACCGGGCCGTAGGACGTCGCCGGGCGGCCGTGCAGCGGCCCCAGGCCCAGGGCCCGTTCCTCTTCCAGCCGCTGCGGCAGCGTCCAGGTGCAGGCCGGCATCAGCAGCCGCACGCCCTCCAGCGCCTGCGCGGGACTGCACGCGGCGGGCACATCGCCCGTGGCGACCGCCAAAGCGGCCCCGAGGTCCAGGCCGTCGCGCACCAGCTCCCCGGGCGGCGGATCGCTCGGCCCGAGCACCTCACCCCCCCAGGGCCGCACGAGCGGGCCGTCCGCCTTGGCCGGCACCGGCCAGCCCAGGCGCTCGAGGTGCGCGGCACTGGCCCAGGCGTCATAGGCCTGCACCGGACGGGGCAGGGGGGCCATGCACAGCGCCGGCTCGAAGGGGAAGGCGTGGCGGGCGCGGCCCTGGTTGAGCGTCACGTACAAGTCCTGCAACTGCGGCGACAGGAAGTTCCAGTCGTCCAGCACCTGCTGCAGTCGGGTGGCGATGCCCACCGCATAATGGGCCGTCGTCAGGTCGCGCGAGACCACGACGAGCTGTCCGTCGCGCGAACCATCCTTGTACGTGGCGAGTTTCATGCTGGCAGTGGGAAACGCATCGATGCGCGATTGTAGGCAGGGCCCCTCGGGCGCCCGGGCGGGCCATGGCGCCTGACCGCCGCCGGCGCCACCTGTTGCAAGCCCTGGCCTGGGCCGGACCGTCGATTGCCTGGGCCGGTCTGCCCGACAGCGTACCGCCGACTTATCGCACCGAATGGCCGCCGGTGGCCACACTTGACTAACAGG
>NZ_JBKBVU010000076.1:0-14266 GCF_046289365.1 Caldimonas sp.
GGACTGCTCGCCGTCGCGCAGCGTGGTGTCGAAGATGATCAGCTTGTCGGCCATGATGGGCTCCGTGAGGATGCGATGCAGTGGAAACGAAACGGCCCGCGGGCTGAGAGCGCTGGCGGGCCGTACGTGCTGGAAACCGTTGACGAAGACGATCAGCGTGCCCGCGGCACTCCTAGAGGTAGCGACAGGATCGTCAGGAACGGAACCATGATGAGCAATATAGCACCGTTCAGCGGTGCAGCCCCTGCTCGTCGGGCTCGTCGGTGGACACGGCGATCACGCTGACGGGCTTGCCCTTGGCCTTGCGGTAGGCGTAGACCCCGTAGCCCGAAAAGCCGTAGACCACGAACAACGCGAACAGCACGGCCGGCGGGTGATAAGCGATCAGCGCAAAACCCAAGGCGATGGCGACCACCACCACGAAGGGCACGCTGTGCCGGAAGCTCACGTCCTTGAAGCTGTAGAAGGGCACGTTGGTGACCATGGTCAACCCGGCGTACAGCGTGAGCGCGAACGCCCCCCAGGTCAGCCAGTCGATGCGCGAGGCCCCGCGGTAGCCCAGGTCGTCCATCACCCAGATGAACCCCACCACCAGCGCCGCCGCCGCCGGGCTGGGCAGCCCCTGGAAGAAGCGCTTGTCGACCACCGAGATGTTCGTGTTGAAGCGTGCCAGGCGCAAGGCCGCACCGGAGCAGTAGACGAAGGCCGCGATCCAGCCCAGCTTGCCCAGGCCCTTGAGCGCCCACTCGTACATGATGAGCGCCGGCGCAGCGCCGAAGGACACCATGTCCGACAGGCTGTCCATCTGCTCGCCGAAGGTGCTCTGGGTGTTGGTCATGCGCGCCACGCGCCCATCCAGGCTGTCCAGCACCATCGCACAAAAGATGCCGACGGCCGCCAAGTCGAAACGATTGTTCATCGCCATCACGATGGCGTAGAAGCCCCCGAACAGCGCGGCCAGCGTGAACAGATTGGGCAGAATGTAGATGCCCTTGCGACGCGGACGGGGTGCGTCCTCGTGCAGGGGATCGGCGGTTTCCGTCGTCTCGTTCATCACTGCGGGAGGACGGCCAGGATGGTGGAAGTGGCCGCCACCTTGTCGCCAGGGGCCACGCGCGGCGTGGCATCGACCGGCAGGTAAACGTCCACACGGGAGCCGAAGCGGATGAAGCCGTAGCGCTGCCCCTTCTCGACCACATCGCCAGGCTTCACGTAGCACAGGATGCGTCGGGCGATCAGTCCGGCCACCTGCACCAGCGTCACGGTGTGCGCGCCCGACTCGATCACCACGGCATTGCGCTCGTTTTCCGTCGAAGCCTTGTCCAGGTCAGCGTTGATGAACAGCCCCGGGAAATATTGCACTTTCGCAACGCGGCCATCCACGCTGATGCGATTGGAGTGCACATTGAAGACATTCATGAACACGCTGATGAGCAGCGCATCACGGTCGGCATAGGGATCACGCACCTTTTCAACCTTGACGATGCGACCATCAGCCGGCGACAGCACCGCGCCCGGATCGGCCGGAACCGGCCGGGGCGGATCGCGGAAGAACTGCACCACGAAGGCCAGCGCCAGCCAGCACATAAAAGCCGGGAAGCCCGGCACGAAGAAGGAGGCAAAGACCGCCAAGAAAAAGGCGATGGCGATGAAAGGCCAGCCTTCCTTCGCGAGAAAGGGATGGGGATAGTTCATGGGCGCGAGGATACAACAGCCCGACGAGAAAAAAAGCCGCGAGGAAACCCCTCGCGGCTCGATCCGGCCAGAGGCAACGCCGCTCAGTTCTTGGACTGGTCGACCAGGCGGTTCTTGCGGATCCAGGGCATCATCGCGCGCAACTGCTCGCCCACCACCTCGATCGGGTGCTCGGCGGTCAGACGGCGGCGCGACAGCAGCGTTGGCGCGCCCGCCTTGTTCTCCAGGATGAAGCTCTTGGCGTACTCGCCGGTCTGGATGTCCTTCAGGCACTGGCGCATGGCCTGCTTGGTCTGCTCGGTGATCACGCGCGGACCGGTGACGTATTCGCCGTACTCGGCATTGTTCGAAATCGAGTAGTTCATGTTGGCGATACCGCCTTCGTAGATCAGGTCCACGATGAGCTTGAGCTCGTGCAGGCATTCGAAGTAGGCCATTTCGGGGGCATAGCCGGCTTCCACCAGCGTTTCGAAGCCGGCTTTGATCAGCTCCACCGTGCCACCGCACAGCACCGCCTGTTCACCAAACAAATCGGTCTCGGTCTCTTCGCGGAAGCTGGTCTCGATGATGCCCGCCTTGCCGCCGCCATTGGCCGCCGCGTAGCTCAGCGCCAGGTCGCGGGCCTTGCCGCTCTTGTCGGCATGCACAGCGATGAGATGAGGCACGCCACCGCCTTGGGTGTAGGTGGAGCGCACGGTGTGGCCCGGCGCCTTGGGCGCGACCATCCACACGTCCAGATCCTCGCGGGGGACCACCTGCCCGTAATGCACGTTGAAACCATGCGCGAAGGCCAGCGAGGCCCCCTGCTTGAGGTGAGGCTCGACATCGTTCTTGTACACGCTGGCGATCTGCTCGTCGGGCAGCAGGATCATCACCACGTCGGCGGTCTTCACCGCCTCGGCGATCTCGGCCACTTTCAGGCCGGCCTTTTCGGCCTTGGCCCAGGAAGCGCCGCCGCGGCGCAGGCCGACGGTCACCTTCACGCCGCTGTCGTTGAGGTTCTGAGCATGGGCATGGCCTTGCGAGCCATAGCCGATGATGGTGACGTTCTTGCCCTTGATCAGGCTCAGGTCGGCGTCCTTGTCGTAGTAGACCTTCATGGTGTTCTCCAGGTTGTCCGGGGGGGTGGTTCGGTGGATCAGACGCGCAAAATCCGCTCACCGCGGCCGATGCCGCTGGTGCCGGTGCGCACGGTCTCGAGGATGGCGGTGCGCTCGATGGCCTCGATGAAGGCGTCGAGCTTGGCGGCGTCGCCGGTCAGTTCGATGGTGTAGGTCTTCTCGGTGACGTCGATGATGCGTCCTCGGAAGATGTCGGCCATGCGCTTCATCTCCTCGCGCTCCTTGCCCACCGCGCGCACCTTGATGAGCATGAGCTCGCGCTCGGTGTAGCTGCCTTCGGTCAAGTCCACCACCTTCACCACTTCGATCAGGCGGTTCAGATGCTTGGTGATCTGCTCGATCACGTCATCCGATCCCGTGGTGACGATGGTCATGCGCGACAGCGACGGGTCTTCCGTCGGCGCCACGGTGAGGCTTTCGATGTTGTAGCCGCGGGCCGAAAAGAGGCCCACCACGCGGGAGAGGGCGCCGGCCTCGTTCTCCAGCAGCACTGCAATGATGTGTTTCATGGGTCGTTGTTCGCGCTCTTCAGGCCGACGGCGGTAACCGGCGGCCCTTGGCCACGTCCTTCGAAGGGGTGATTGTCGTTGCGGAGCCGTTCGCCACGTCCGGCCGGCGCCTGACGCCACGCGGCAACGTGGCGCCCTTGCCGGCCTTGCCGTGGGTCACAGGTCTTCGGAGCCCAGCAGCATCTCCGTGATGCCCTTGCCCGCCTGGACCATGGGCCAGACGTTCTCGGTCGGATCGGTGCGCACGTCCAGGAAGACCGTGCGGTCCTTCAGGCGCATCATCTCGCGCAGCGCCGGCTCCACCTCCGAGGGCTTCTCGATCTTCATCCCCACATGGCCATAGGCCTCGGCGAGCTTGACGAAGTCGGGCAGCGCGTCCATGTAGCTGTGCGAGTAGCGGCCGCCGTAATCGAGCTGCTGCCACTGGCGCACCATGCCCAGGTAGCGGTTGTTCAGCGAGATGATCTTGACCGGCGTCTGGTACTGCTGACAGGTGGAGAGCTCCTGGATGCACATCTGGATGGAGCCCTCGCCGGTGATGCAGAACACGTCGGCATCCGGCTTGGCCAACTTGATGCCCATTGCATAGGGCAGGCCCACGCCCATGGTGCCCAGCCCCCCGGAGTTGATCCAGCGGCGCGGCTCGTCGAAGCGGTAGAACTGGGCCGCCCACATCTGGTGCTGGCCCACGTCGGAGGTGATGTAAGTCTCGCGGCCGCGGGTCATTTCCCAGAGCTTCTCGACCACGAACTGGGGCTTGATGACTTCGTCGGAGTGCTTGTACTTCAGGCACTCGCGCTTGCGCCATTCGTTGATCTGGCCCCACCAGGCCGCCAGCGCCTGGGCGTCGGGCCGGGTCTGGGCCTCGCGGATCTGAGCGATCAGTTCCTGCAGCACGTCCTTCACGTCGCCCACGATGGGGATGTCGACCTTCACCCGCTTCGAGATGGACGAGGGGTCGATGTCGACGTGGATGATCTTGCGTTCCACAGAGGCAAAGTGCTTGGGATTGCCGATCACGCGGTCGTCGAAACGCGCGCCCACGGCCAGCAGCACATCGCAGTTCTGCATGGTCATGTTGGCCTCGTAGGTGCCGTGCATGCCCAGCATGCCCAGGAAGCGCGGATCGGTGGCCGGGAAGGCGCCCAGGCCCATCAGCGTGTTGGTGCAGGGATAGCCCAGCAGGTCGACGAGCTCGCGCAGCTCGGCCGAGGCATCGCCCAGGATCACACCGCCGCCGGTGTAGATGTATGGCCGCTTGGCCTGCATCAGCAGTTGCACGGCCTTGCGGATCTGTCCGCCGTGGCCTTTGCGCACCGGGTTGTACGAGCGCATCTCCACGCGCTCGGGGTAGTGGAACTCGGCCGTCTTGAGCGACACGTCCTTGGGCACGTCCACCACCACCGGGCCGGGGCGGCCGGTGCGCGCGATGTGGAAGGCCTTCTTCATCGTCGCGGCCAGGTCCTTGACGTCCTTGACGAGGAAGTTGTGCTTGACGATCGGGCGCGTGATGCCCACCGTGTCGCATTCCTGGAAGGCATCCAGGCCGATGGCCGGCGTAGGCACCTGCCCCGTGATGATCACCATGGGGATGGAATCCATGTAGGCCGTGGCGATGCCGGTGATGGCATTGGTGACGCCCGGCCCCGAGGTGACCAGCGCGACCCCCACTTCGCCGGTGGCGCGGGCATAGCCGTCGGCGGCGTGCACGGCCGCCTGCTCATGGCGCACCAGCACGTGCTGGATGGTCTCCTGCTTGTACAGCGCGTCGTAAATGTAGAGGACGGCCCCTCCGGGGTAGCCCCAGATGTACTTCACGCCCTCGGCCTGGAGACAGCGCACCAGGATGTCGGAGCCGTTGAGTTCCTGACGGGAGGATTGCGGGGATGGCGCGCCATCGGAGGCGGCAGCGCGCTTGTGTTCCGCGGCAGACATGTCCATATGTCGAACCTTTCTGAATTTCTCTGACGAAAAACGATCGGTGCCCCTTTCCACGCCCTCGTGAGGCGGGTGTGGAGCCTGCGCGGTCATGAACGAGGCGCCCGGGTCGGGCGTCCGAGTCGAGACCCAATGTTGTGCAGGGCAGCATTATGACATTGCCGCGACGCACCGGCGCAGGGCGATGCGATAATTTCTGATTGTTTTCCGAGCGCGCCTGATCCGGCACTGTCCCTTGGCGACCGAACAAGAACTCAGCGACTTCCTCAAGGGGGCCGACAAGCGCGCCTTCAAGCGTGTCGTCTACGCGGTGCGCGATACCGATGCCGCGCTGGACATCGTGCAAGACGCCATGATCCGGCTGGCCGAGAAGTACGGCGACCGCCCGGCGGCCGAACTGCCGCTGCTCTTTCAGCGCATTCTGTCCAACGCCACCACGGACTGGTTCCGCCGGCAGAAGGTGCGCACGACAGTGATGCAGTCCTTTTCCGACCTCGAAGGGCATGATGGCGATGATGCGGTCGACCTGCTCGACACGCTCGAGGCGCTGCAGGCCACGCAGGGCACGGAAAGTGCTGCGGACGCGCTGTCGCGCAGCCAGGTGCTCCAGGCCATCGATGCCGAGGTGCAGAAGCTGCCACCGCGTCAACGGGAGGCATTTTTGATGCGTTACTGGGAAGAGTTCGACGTCGCCGAGACGGCTTCGGTGATGGGCTGCTCCGAAGGCAGCGTCAAGACACATTGTTCGCGCGCGGTGCATGCCCTGGCCCGCGCCCTCAAGGCCAAGGGGATCGTGCCATGAACCCAAACACCCTTCACCCGGCCGAGATCGAGGTCCTGGAAGCACGCCTGGGCCTGCGCATCGCGGCCCGACTGTCCGAGGTCGATGTGCCGGCCGACGTCAGTGAGCGCCTGCGGTTTGCGCGCACGCAGGCGCTGGCGCGCCGCCGCACCGCCGCGGCCGGGACCCTCCTGCCCATGGGCGCCGGCGGCACCGCCGTCCTGGGACACGGCAGCCGGACGAACCGCGATGGCCCGTCCTGGTGGGCGGCTGCGCTGGGCAGCCTGCTCCCGTTGCTGGCCCTGCTGGCCGGGTTGGCCCTGATCGAAGATTGGCACGCCGAGCGGCAGATCCGCCTGGCCGCCGAGATCGACGCGACCCTGCTGACCGACGACCTGCCCCCGGCCGCCTATGCCGACCCAGGCTTTCTGGAGTTCCTGAAGACCTCGCGGGAATGATGCGACGGACGGCCTCTTCCCTGGCTGGTGTGCTGACCGCCCTGCTGTGTGCCGCGGCGGGCGGGTGGGTCGCCGGCCTGCCCATGCCGGCACTGGCGCAGGCCACCGCCTCTGACGGCCCGCGCTGGAGCCGCCTGAGCCCGGCTCAGCAGGAGGCTCTCGCCCCCTTGCGCAGCGAATGGAACCGCCTGGATGGCGCTCGCAAACGTAAGTGGCTCGAGATCGCCGAACGCTTCCCCCGCATGAGCGAGGACGATCGGCGGCGTGTCCACCAGCGCATGCTTGAGTGGGTGCAGCTGTCGCCACAGCAGCGCACCCAGGCACGCATCAATTTCCAGTCCATCCATGAACTGCCGCCCGCTGAACGACTGAATCGCTGGGAAACCTATCAGGCGCTGTCGCCCGAGGAGCGTCGGGCCCTGGCCGCGCAGGCGCGTACGTCCGGGCCCGCCACGCGCCCCTCTTCCGAGCGCAGGAGCCTTGGGCGCGAGCGAACCGGCCTGGTGCCCCCTCCGGCGGCCAGCCGGGTAGCACCACAGCCCGTGACCCCCACCACGGCCCAGGTCCGCCCGGGCGCCACGACCATCCCGATCACCCAGCAGCCGATGCCACCGTGGCATCAGCAGGCCGGGCTGCCGAAGATCGCCACCTCCCCGGGCTTCGTCCATCCGAAGACCCTGCTGCCCTTGGCAGGCCCCCAAGGCGCCGCTGTCGTCGTGCCACCGAGCCGCAGCGCAGCCCCCACCACCCGTCCGAACGTCCCTTGAGCACGAATCTTTTCGCCCCTCCACGAACTCGCGCCCTTGCGCCCGCCGCCGCGCCAACGCTGCGCCGTCGCCTGGCCTGCCTGACCTACGAGACTGTGCTGCTGTTCGGCGTCGTGATGATCACCGGGCTCGTCTATGGCGTGGCAACGGGGCAACGCCACGCCCTTGACGGCCGCCTCGGGTTGGGCTTGTTCGTAACGACCGTGCTGGCGCTGTACTTCATCTGGTGCTGGACGCGCAGCGGGCAGACCCTGCCGATGCAGACCTGGCGCATCCGCCTGGAAGGCCCCGACGGCCGCCCCCCGGGCCTGGCCCGGGCCCTGGGCCGCTTCGTCTGCGCCTGGGTCTGGGTTCTGCCCGGCTTGGGCCTGGCCCATCTCCTGGGCTGGACCGGCAGCGGCTGGACCGTCTTCGCGGCCCTGGCAGGCTGGGCGCTCATCTACGCGTTTCTGAGCGGGCTGCGTGCCGACCGCCAGTTCTGGCATGACGCCTTGTGCGGCACCCGGCTGGTCCTCGTGCCACCCCCTAGCCGTGCCGGCTCCTGACATCGGTCGGCCACGACGGGGCGGCACAATCGGATCCATGACCAACCCGCACAAAGGCCGAACCGGCTTGGATCGCATCCTGCATGCCCTGCGCCACTCCCTGGACGGCCTGCGAATGGCCTACCAGGGCGAAAGCGCCTTCCGCCAGGAGTTCTGGCTGGCCGTCGTGATGGTGCCCGCGGCGTTCTGGTTGGGCCGCGACTGGGTCGAGACTGCCGTGCTGGCCGGTTCGGTGGCGCTGGTGCTGATCGTCGAACTGCTCAACTCTGGCATCGAGGCGGCCATCGACCGTGTCTCCTACGAGATGCACGAGCTGTCCAAGCGGGCAAAAGATGTCGCCAGCGCCGCCGTGCTGCTGTCGCTGCTGCTGTGCGCCGCCATCTGGGCGAGCGCCCTCCATGCCCGCTTCGCCGACCTCCTCTGAAACACCACCTCCATGAGCCCACCCACCTTCTCCCTGTGCGTGTACTGTGGCTCACGCCCTGGCGTGGACCCCGCGTTCGCCGACGCCGCCCATGCACTGGGTCGCCACTTGGCTCGCGCCGGCGCTCGTCTGGTCTATGGCGGAGGGCGAGTCGGTCTGATGGGCATCGTGGCCGATGCCGCGCTGGCCGAAGGAGGCACCGTGATCGGCGTCATCCCGCAGACCTTGATGGACCGGGAGGTCGGCCATCGCGGCCTGACCGAACTGCACGTGGTGCAGACCATGCACGAGCGCAAACGACTCATGGCCGAGCAGGCCGACGCGTTCCTGGCGCTACCGGGAGGTATCGGCACCTTCGAGGAGCTCTTCGAGGTCTGGACCTGGCGACAACTGGGCTACCACGACAAGCCCATCGGCCTGCTCAACGTGGGCGGCTACTACGACAAGCTGGCGTCCTTCCTCGCCCACACGGTAGAGCAGGGCTTCCTGAGTCTGGCACAGCTTGGTGTCCTCGAGGTGGGGACCGATCCCGCTGAACTGCTGCGGCGCCTGATGCACCAGGCCTGCCACGCCACCGCACCGGACGACTATCGACGCATCTGAAAGCCCCCGGCCCGCCCCGGGGTGGCCCACTGGGGCGTCGCGAACATTCAGATGGCCGCGTCGTCGGTCTCGCCCGTGCGGATGCGAACCACCTGCTCCACCGGTGTCACGAAAATCTTCCCGTCGCCGATCTTGCCCGTCTTGGCCGCCTTCACGATGGCCTCGATGCAGCGATCGACATCGTCGTCCTTGATCACCACCTCGACCTTCACCTTCGGCAGGAAGTCCACCACATACTCAGCGCCGCGGTAGAGCTCGGTGTGACCCTTCTGACGCCCGAAGCCCTTGACTTCGGTGACCGTCAGGCCCGTCACGCCCACATCGGCCAGGGCCTCACGCACCTCCTCGAGCTTGAAGGGTTTGATGATGGCGGTGATCTGCTTCATGGGTGCTCCGTGGTTCCTAGGTTCGATGCGAGTAGTTTACGCGCGGAACTTCGAGGTGATCGGATAGCGCCAGTCCCTGCCGAAGGCACGGTGGGTGATGCGGATGCCCACCGGCGCCTGGCGGCGCTTGTACTCGTTGATCTTCAGCAGCCGTATGACCCGCTCGACATCCTCTCGCGCATAGCCGGCCGCCACGATCTCCTCGATGCCCTGGTCATCCTCCATGTAGCGCTGCATGATCGCATCCAGCACTTCGTAGGGCGGCAGGCTGTCCTGGTCGGTCTGGTCGGGCCGCAGCTCAGCCGATGGCGGCCGCGTGATGATGCGCTCGGGAATCACCGGTCCGATGCTGCCGTCGGCCCGAGGCGTGGGCTGCTCATTCTTCCAGCGCGCCAGGCGGTAGACCAGGGTTTTGGCCACATCCTTGATCACCGCAAAACCGCCAGCCATGTCGCCATACAGCGTGCAATAGCCGGTGGCCATCTCGCTCTTGTTGCCCGTGGTCAGCACGATGCTGCCGTGCTTGTTCGACAAGGCCATCAGCAGTGTTCCGCGCACGCGGGCCTGGATGTTCTCCTCGGTCGCATCCTCGGCCAGCCCTGCAAACTCGGTGGCCAGCGCGGACTTGAAGGCCTCGAACATCGGCGTGATCGAGAATTCGTCGTAGCGCACCCCCAGGCGCTGCGCCATGTCGCGTGCATCGAGCCACGACATCGGCGCCGTGTAGGGCGAGGGCATCATCACCGCGCGCACCTTGTCAGCTCCAAGCGCATCGACGGCCACCGCCAGCACCAGCGCCGAATCGACGCCGCCGCTCAAACCGATGATGGCACCGGGAAAACCGTTCTTGCCCACGTAGTCTCGCACGCCCGTGACCAGGGCAGCCCAGACCTGAGCCTCCAGCGGAGGCAGCGGGTGCACCTCGCCGCGAATCCCCGAAGACGTGACCTCCAGCACCAGCAGATGTTCCTCGAACATCGGTGCACGGGCCTTCACCGTGCCATCGGCATCGATCGCGAAGGAGGCCCCATCGAACACCACCTCGTCCTGACCGCCCACTTGGTGGGCATAGATGAGTGGCAGGCCGCAGGCACGCGAGCGCTCGGCCATGCGCTGCTCGCGCTCATGGACCTTGCCCAGATGGTAGGGAGACGCATTGAGCACCAGCAGCACCTGGGCTCCGGCCTGTTGTGCACTGCGTGCCGGCTCGGCAAACCAGGCGTCCTCGCAGATGTTCAGGCCAAAGCGCACCCCCTGCACCTCGAACACCACGGGCCCCAACCCCAGCTCGCGCCCCGAAACGAAATAGCGCCGCTCGTCGAAGACCTGGTAGTTGGGCAGCTCCCGCTTGGCGTAGGTGGCCTGCACCTTTCCCCCCGCCAACACCGAGGCCGCGTTCACGCGCTGCGGCACGATCACGGACTTGGTCCTAAGATCCCCTGAACCAGACCCGGCCCGTGGATGCCCGACGACCACATGCAAGCCCTCCAGATCGGCCAGGCGCACCGCGCACTGCTGCAAGGCCTCCTCGCAGGCCTGCAGAAAGGCCGGCCGCAGCAGCAGATCCTCCGGCGGATAGCCGCACAGCGACAGCTCCGGCGTCACCAGCAGGCGCACCCCTTGTGCGTATGCCTGGCGGGCGAGGGCCTCGATGCGGGCCACGTTCCCGGGGAGATCTCCCACCCACGGATTGAACTGCGCTACCGCAACCTTCACGACGGCGTGTGTTGACATATGCAGGAAGAATTCAGTCCATCCGATTATGTCATCCGGGTCGTCGAAGACCCTTCGGAGATCGACGGCCCGGCCTGGGATGCGCTCATCGACGGCCTGCCAGGCGGCACGCCCTTCCTGCGCCACGCCTACCTGGCCGCCTTGCACCGATCCGGCAGCGCCACGGCGCACACCGGCTGGCTGCCCCAATACCTCACCCTGTGGCGCTACGGTGAGTTGCAAGGGGCCTGCCCGGCCTATCTGAAGTCGCATTCCTATGGAGAGTACGTCTTCGACTGGGCCTGGGCCGAGGCGCATGAACGCCATGGGCTGCCCTACTACCCCAAGCTGACCGCAGCCGTGCCTTTCACACCGGTGCCCGGTCCGCGCCTGCTGGCACGCAACACCGACACACGGCGCATCCTGCTGCGCGCCCTGCGCCTGAAGGCCGAACAGCTCGGCTTGTCGTCGGTCCATGTGCTCTTCCTATCGGAAGACGACGTGGTCGCGGCACGGTCCGAGGGCTGGCTGCTGCGCAGCAGCGTGCAGTTTCATTGGCACAACCGTCAAGCGCAGCCTTACGGAAGTTTTGAAGAGTTCCTGGCCGATCTGCACCGCGACAAACGCAAGAAGATCCTCCAGGAGCGGCGCCGTGTCGCCGATGCCGGCGTGGCGTTCGAGGTACGGGCCGGTCGCGAGATCGCCGAGGCCGACTGGGACTTCTTCTACCGCTGCTACCTGGCCACCTACCGCGCCCACCACTCCACGCCCTATCTGACGAGGGCCTTCTTCTCCGAGGTGGCTGCGACGCTGCCCGAGCACTGGCTGATGTTCATCGCACGACGCGACGGGCGCCCCATTGCCACCTCACTGCTCGCCCTGAATCCATCACAGGGCCTGGCCTATGGCCGCTACTGGGGCAGTCTGGAACCTCTGGCCTGCCTGCACTTCGAGGCCTGCTACTACCAGCCGCTCGCTTGGTGCATCGCGCGAGGCTACCGCCGCTTCGAGGGTGGGGCCCAGGGCGAACACAAGATGGCCCGCGGGCTGCGGCCGGTGACCACGCAGTCGGCCCATTGGTTGAGCCAGCCCGCCTTTGCTGAGGCGGTCGCCCGCTTTCTGGACCGGGAGGCTCTGGGCCTGGCCGCCTATATGGACGAATTGCGCGAGCGCGACCCTTTTCGCGCGATCCCCCACCAGGGAACCCGCCTCACTCCCTGAAGTCGCCGGCAGCCGCCCAGACGAAGCGCTCCGGCCTCAGGTACTTGCGCACCACCGCGTTCACCTCCTGCAGGCTCAGCTGCGCAATGCGCTCGTCCACAGCCTGGGAAACGGCGAAACGCCGCCCCAGCCGCAGGTTCTCGGCCAGTGCCGCGGTCAGATGACCATCCTGTGCACGGGACAAATGCCGCAGCGCCAGCAGCCCCTTGCGACCCGCCTCGAGCTCATCGGGCGTGAACCCCCCGGTGAGCACACGTGCGAACTCCTCATCGATCGCCCGTCGCACACGGCCAAGATTCTCCGGCGCGAAGATCACCGACAGTGACCAGACCGAATGCGGTTCCCAGGCGCTCCATTCCACATAGGTCTGGATCCCGTAAGACAGGCCCTCGGTCTCGCGGACCCGGGTCCACAACCGCGAACTGCCTCCTTGGCCAAGCAGGTAGTTCGCCAGCATCAAGGCCGGATAGTCTGGATCGCTATCGTTCAAGGGCAGCGGCAAACTGGCCCGCAGGTAGGCATTGCGCTGGTCTGGCGTGCGAAGGCGCTCGAAGCCCGGCTCGACCGTCACCATCGGACGCGGCACCCGCAGATAGGGTCCAGGGCTCTTCCATCCTCCCAGATGCGTGCGCAGGGCCTGCGTCACCGCCTGCTCGTCGAAGTCCCCCACGGCCGAGAACTGGGCAAACGACGCCCCGTAGAAGCGGCGGTGGAACGCCCGAACCTGTTCGATTTCCACGGCACGCACCCGGTCCATCTGGGTCGCCAGCGTGGGCACGTGCCGCACATCGTCTTCGGGATAAGGATGAAGCCGTCGCAGCACCGCGTTGTCCGCCAGCTCCTCCGGCGAGCGATGGGCCTCCTCCAGGCTCGCGAGCCATTGCCGCTTCACCTCGTCGAGCGCCGTGGCGTCCAGGGCGGGTTCGCGCAGCATCTCGGCCACGATCCCCACCAGAGCCGGCAAGTGTTCGCGCACCGTGCGCAAGGCCACACTGACGCCCCCAACGACTTCATGCACCGAGACGTCCGCACGCAACCGGTCCAGTTCATCGGCCAAGGCCTGGCGGGGCCGGTGCCTCGTCCCCTTGTCGAGCAATGCCGCCACCAAGGCGGCCACCTCGGCCTGCCCCCGCAGGTCCTGCACCGTACCGAAACGCAGATCCAGACGGGCATGCACGAGCTGTCCCCGCGTGGCCTTGGACAGCAAGGCCGCCTGCAATCCGTCGGTGACGGCCACCACCCGGGTGCGTGCGTCGATGTTTGCCGGCGAGGCCTCGAAGGTCGGCACCGCGGCCAGGCGCGAATCCCCGCGGTAGTCTTGGAGCATCCCGGCCACGTCGACGCGCCGGGGTTCGGGGGCACGTCGCAGCTCCTGCGTCGGCACATACCGCGCCACCGTCCGGTTGTCGCGCCGCAGATACTGTTCGGCCACCCGTTGCACCTGCTCAAGCTGCAGGTCGCGCATGCGGTCACGGGTCAGGAAGAACAGTCGCCAATCCCCCTGGGCAATCGACTCCGACAACGCGACCCCCACCGTCTCCGCATTGGCAAACGACAGCTCCCATTGCTTGAGCCAGCGCGCCTTGGCACGCTCCAGCTCCGAAGCCGTGATCGGATGGACGACCAGACCCTCGATCTCCTTCAGCATCATGCGCTCGGCCTCGATCAGGTCTTCCTCGGACTGCAACTGCAAGCCGAACAGCGCATACCCGGGATCCGCCAGTCCCTGCGTGAAGGCAAACGCGGCCGCCGCCTGCGACGTCTCCACCAGCGCACGATGCAGCCGTCCCCCTGGGCTGTCACCCAGGATGAGTGCCAGCGCACGCATCGCCGCATGATCCGGATGAGGGCCCGGCGGCACATGGTAGAGCGCATAGACCAGGGGCACGCCACCCGGGCGACGCAGCACGACCTCGCGCTCACCGTCCTGCACCGGGTCGAGCGTCGGCGCCGCCGGCAGCGGATGCTCCGGTTTCGGGATCGGGCCGAAAGACTCCTGGATCCAGGCCAAGACCTGCGCCGGGTCGAACAAGCCTGAGACGATCAAGGTTGCATTGTCCGGGCGGTAGTGTGTCCGATAGAAGCGTCGCAAGGCTGCGATGTCG
>NZ_JBKBVU010000304.1:0-2568 GCF_046289365.1 Caldimonas sp.
GACGACCTCGTCTTCTTGCACGAGATCCATCCCGGGCCGGCCAGCCGCAGCTACGGCGTGCAGGTCGCCCTCCTGGCCGGCATGCCGGCCAGCCTGGTCCGACAGGCGCGCGCCACGCTGGAAGCCTTAGAGGCCCAGCAGCGCGACAGCCAGGCCCAGATCGACCTGTTCGCCGCCCCCCCGCCGCCCGCCGAGGTGGCCGCCGCCCCTTCGGCCGTCGAAGAGGCCCTGGCGGCGATCCAGCCCGACGCGCTGTCGCCACGCGAGGCCTTGGAGGCCTTGTACCGTCTGAAAGAACTCCAGCAAGGCAGGCCCACATGACCTACTGCGTCGCCATGCGTCTGGACACCGGCATGGTGTTCCTGTCCGACTCGCGCACCAACGCGGGCCTGGACCAGATCTCCACCTTCCGAAAGATGACCGTCTACGAGCAGCCCGGCGAACGGACCATGGTGCTGCTGTCGGCCGGCAACCTGGCGATCACGCAGTCGGTACGCCAGCTCCTGCGCACCGAAACCATCGACGGCCCCGAGGGCCCTGTGTCGATCTGGAACTGCCGCAGCATGTTCGATGCCGCACGCATCGTCGGCGCCACCGTGCGCAAGGTCCATGCGCGCGATGCCGAGTCGCTCAAGAGCTTCGGTATCGACTTCAACGTCAACCTCATCTTCGGCGGCCAGATTCGGGGCGAAACGATGCGGCTGTTCAACGTCTATGCCGCGGGCAACTTCATCGAGGCCGGCCTGGACGGGGTGTGCTACTTCCAGATCGGCGAGTCCAAATACGGCAAGCCCATCATCGACCGCGTCATCACACCGGCCACACCGCTGGAGCAGGCGGCCAAGTGCGCCCTGATCTCGATGGACTCCACGCTCAAGTCCAACCTCTCGGTGGGGCTGCCGCTGGACCTGCTCATCTACGAGGCCAACTCCCTGCAGGCCTCTCGCATCATCCACATCGACGAGAACGACAGCTACTTCCGCATGATCCGCAGCACCTGGGGCCAGCGTCTGCGCGAGGTCTTCGAATCCATCCCCGATCCGGCCTGGGCCGCGCAGCCCGGAGAACCCAGCGCCGAGCGAGCCCCCTCACAGCAAGAACAGCAGGTTCTGCACCCGATCCGCAAGGTGCAAGCTCCCAACGCCTGACCCGCCATGAACCGCCACATCGTCTTCTCGCATGCCAACGGCTTTCCGGCCGGCACCTACCGCAAGCTCTTCGAAGCCTGGCGCGCGGCCGGCTACAGCGTCCATGCAGTGGAAAAATTCGGCCACGATCCGCGCTACCCCGTCACCAGCAACTGGCCCCACCTGCGCAACCAGCTCTTGCATTTCATCGAACGCGAAGTGGGCGAGCCCGTCTGGCTGGTGGGGCATTCGCTGGGCGGCTACCTCAGCCTGCTGGCCGCGGCCAAGCGCAACGACCTGGCGCAGGGTGTGGTGCTGCTGGACTCACCCATCGTCTATGGCCTCAAGGCCCATGGTGTGCGGCTGTTCAAGGCGGCCGGACTGATCCAGCGCGTCTCACCGGGGCGGGTGTCGCGCCAACGGCGCACCACCTGGGCCAGCGAGGAAGAGGCCCTGCGCCACTTCGCCTCCAAGCCCAACTTCGCCGTCTGGGACCCGGAGGTCCTGCACGACTACATCCGCGCAGGCACCCACGCCTTGGGCGGCCGGCGCGTGCTGAGCTTCCGCCGCGAAGTGGAGACCGCCATCTACAACTCCCTGCCCCACCACCTGCACTGGCTGTTGCGCCGCCGACCGCTGCCGTGCCCGGTGGCCTTCATCGGCGGCACCCGCTCGGCCGAGGTAAAGCAGGTGGGACTGCGCGGCACCGAGCAGGTCGTGCAAGGACGCCTGCAGTGGATCGAGGGAGGCCATCTCTTCCCCTTCGAAAAGCCGGTCGAGACCGTCCAGGCCGTGCTCGCGTGGCTGCAGCGCTTCGAGCAGGAGTCCTGCAGCCCGCACCAGGCCCGCGCCGCCTGAGCCCCGTTCACCGATCCTTCGGGGAGCCGGGCCGCTTGGCTTAAAATGCCGCTTTACCACCACAGCGCGGGTGAGGAGCCCGTGCTGCCCACAATGACCAAGTACGTCTTTGTCACTGGCGGTGTGGTGTCCTCGCTGGGCAAGGGCATCGCTTCGGCCTCGCTTGCCGCGATCCTCGAATCGCGCGGCCTCAAAGTCACCCTCATCAAGCTCGACCCCTACATCAACGTCGATCCCGGCACGATGTCTCCGTTCCAGCACGGCGAAGTGTTCGTGACCGACGACGGGGCCGAGACCGATCTCGACCTCGGCCACTACGAGCGCTTCATCACGACGCGCATGCGCCGGGCCAACAACTTCACCACCGGCCAAATCTACAAGAGCGTGCTCGAGAAGGAGCGCCGCGGCGACTACCTGGGCAAGACGGTCCAGGTGATCCCGCACGTCACCAACGAGATCCAGGAGTTCGTCAAGCGCGGGGCCGGCGTGGGCACGCCCGACGAAGTCGATGTGGCCATCGTCGAGATCGGCGGCACGGTGGGCGACATCGAGTCGCTGCCCTTCCTGGAGGCCGTGCGGCAGA
>NZ_JBKBVU010000077.1:0-14205 GCF_046289365.1 Caldimonas sp.
ATGCCCAGGGCCCGGGCTACTTCCAGTTCGCCCGCAACACGGTCAAGGCGATGGCACGCCACTTCCCGGCACCGGTCAAGTGCGTGGATTGCGTGGAGGCAGCCACCACCCAACGCTTCGACGAGGGCTTGGCCTTCGAGCGCGAGCAGTTCCTCAACCTGATGCTCACGCCGGAGTGTGCCGCGCTGCGCCACGCCTTCTTCGCCGAGCGGGCGGCCAGCAAGATTCCCGATGTGCCCGAGGACACCCCCACCCGCGAGATCCGCAAGGTGGCCGTGATCGGCGCCGGCACGATGGGTGGCGGCATCAGCATGAACTTCCTCAATGCCGGCATCCCGGTGGTCATCCTGGAGATGAAGCAGGAGGCGCTGGATCGGGGCGTGGGAGTGATGCGCCAGAACTATGAGTCTCAGGTCAAGAAGGGCAAGCTCAAGCAGGACAAGTACGAGCAGCGCATGGCTTTGCTGTCCACCACGCTGAGCTATGACGACATCCGCGACGCCGACCTCGTCATCGAGGCCGTGTTCGAGGACATCGGTGTCAAGGAGCAGGTGTTCAGGAAGCTCGACGAGGTGATGAAGCCCGGTGCCATCCTCGCGTCCAACACCTCGACGCTGGACCTCAACAAGATCGCTTCGTTCACGAACCGGCCGGCCGACGTGATCGGCATGCACTTCTTCAGCCCGGCCAATGTCATGAAGCTGCTGGAGGTGATCCGCGGCGACAAGACCGGTAAGGACGTGCTGGCCACCGTGATGAAGCTGGCCAAGGTGATCAAGAAGACGGCGGTCGTCTCCGGCGTGTGCGATGGCTTCATCGGCAACCGCATGATCGAGCAGTACAGCCGCCAGGCAGGCTTCCTGCTGGAAGAAGGCTGCACACCCGAGCAGGTGGACAAGGCCATCGAACGCTTCGGCTTTGCGATGGGCCCGTTCCGCATGGGTGATCTCGCCGGCAATGACGTGGGCTGGTACATCCGCAAGCGCCGCTACGTCGAAAAGCCGCACATGCGCTACAGCAAGACGGCCGACCTGCTGTGCGAGATGGGGCGCTTCGGGCAGAAGACTGGCGCCGGCTGGTACGACTACAAGCCGGGCAAGCGTGAGGCCATTCCGTCGCCGGTGGTCCTCGAGATGATCGAGAAGCACCGCGCCGAGCTGGGCATCACTCCACGCAAGATCAGCGACGAGGAAATCGTCGAGCGCCTGGTCTTTGCGCTGGTCAACGAAGGTGCTCGCATTCTCGAGGAGGGCATCGCCCTGAGGGCCTCGGACATCGACATGGTCTACCTCACCGGCTACGGCTTTCCGTTGTTCCGCGGCGGCCCGATGCGCTATGCCGACAGTGTGGGCCTGTTCAACGTGGTGCAGTCGATGAAGCGCTTTGCGAAGAACCCCCACGACGATGCGCAGTTCTGGCAGCCCGCCCCGCTGTTGGCGCGTCTGGCTGCTGAAGGCAAGACCTTCAACTGAGCCTGCCCGCACCCTTACAAGCCATCCGAGGAATTGCCATGACCGATGCAGTGATCGTTTCCACCGCCCGCACGCCGCTGGCCAAGAGCTGGAAGGGCGCCTTCAACATGACCCACGGCGCAACCCTGGGCGGCCATGCGGTGAAGGCCGCCGTCGAACGTGCGGGCATCGACCCAGCCGAAGTCGATGACGTGCTGATGGGCTGTGCCACGCCCGAGGGAGCCACTGGCAGCAACATCGCCCGCCAGATCGCGCTGCGCGCCGGCCTGCCCGTCACTACCAGCGGTGTCACCGTCAACCGCTTCTGTTCCAGCGGCCTGCAGACGATTGCGATGGCGGCCCAGCGCATCATCGCCGGCGAGGGCGATGTCTACGTAGCCGGTGGCGTCGAGAGCATCTCCTGCGTTCAGAACGAGGCCAACACGCACATGCTTCGCGAGAACTGGCTGATGCAGCACAAGCCCGAGATCTACTGGAGCATGCTGCAGACGGCCGAGCAGGTGGCCAAGCGCTACAAGATCCCGCGCGAGCGCATGGACGAGTACGGCGCCGCCAGCCAGCAGAAGGCCTGCGCGGCCCAAGAGGCCGGCAGGTTCCGCGACGAGATCGTGCCCATCACCGTGACCGCCGGCGTGGCCGACCCGGTGATGGGCCTGCGCACCAAGGAAGTCACCGTCAGTGCCGACGAAGGCCTGCGCCCGGGCACCACCTACGAGGCCGTGGCCGGGATTCGCCCGGCGCTGCCCGGCGGCGTCATCGCGGCTGGCAATGCCAGCCAGTTCTCCGACGGCGCAGGCGCTTGCGTGGTGATGAGCGCCAAGCTGGCCGAGCAGCGCGGGCTCCAACCGCTGGGTCGCTTCCTCGGCTTCGCGGTGGCCGGCTGCGAGCCCGATGAAATGGGCATCGGCCCGGTCTTTGCGGTGCCCAAGGTGCTCAAGCGCCTGGGACTGAAGATGGACGACATCGACCTGTGGGAGCTCAACGAGGCTTTCGCGGTGCAGGTGCTGTACTGCGCCGACACCCTGGGTATCCCCATGGACCGCCTGAACGTCAACGGTGGCGCCATCGCCTTGGGCCACCCGTATGGGGTGAGCGGCCAGCGCCTGACCGGCCACGCGCTCATCGAGGGCAAGCGCCGCGGTGCCAAGAAGGTGTGCATCACGATGTGCATCGGTGGTGGCATGGGGGCGGCCGGCGTGTTCGAGGTGCTCTGAGTCCGCAAAAAAGGGGGCGGCCATGACCATGCGAGCCACGCTCGACTTCCTGCTGCATGACTGGATCGATGCAGCCTCGTTGACCGCCAGGCCTCGCTTTGCCGACCACAGCCGCGAGACCTTCGATTCGGTACTGGACACGTGCGAGCGCATCGCCCGCGAGAAGTTCGCCCCGTACAACCGGCTGGCCGACACCGAGGAGCCTCGTTTCGACGGTGAGCGGGTCCACCTCCCGCAGGCCACGCATGATGCCGCGCGGGCCTATGCCGAATCGGGCATGCTCGCTTGCGCCCAGGACTACGAGATCGGCGGCATGCAGTTGCCCTGCGTGGTCGAGATGGCGGCCAACAGCTTCTTCTCGATGTCCAGCGTCTCGATGGGGGCCTATGCGATGCTCACCAGCGGCAATGCCAGCCTGCTGATGGCCCATGGCTCGCCCACGCAGAAGGCCGTCTTCGCGCGCAACGAGTTTGCCGGGCGTTGGTTTGGCACCATGTGTCTGAGCGAGCCTCAGGCCGGCTCCAGCCTGTCGGACCTCGCCACCCGCGCGGTGCCCGATGGTCCGGACTTCCAGGACGATCCGCTGGGACCGCGTTACCGGCTCAAGGGCCACAAGATGTGGATCTCAGGCGGCGAGCACGAGATCACCGAGAACATCATCCATCTGGTGCTGGCCAAGATCCCCGGCCCCGATGGAAAGCTCGTTCCCGGCGTCAAGGGTATCTCGTTGTTCATCGTGCCCAAGCGGCTGGTCGATGCCGAGGGGCGACTCACCGGCGAACGCAACGACGTGGCGCTGGCGGGCCTGAACCACAAATGCGGCTACCGTGGCACCACCAACACGCTGCTCAACTTCGGCGAAGGACGTTTCCCGGTGCGTGGCGGTGCCGGTGCGATCGGCTACCTCGTCGGCGAGCCCGGGCGGGGTCTGGCCTGCATGTTCCACATGATGAACGAGGCCCGCATCGGGGTGGGCCTGGGCGCCACGATGCTCGGCTATGCGGGCTTCCTCGCCTCGCTGGACTATGCGCGCCAGCGTACGCAGGGCCGACCGGTGGGGCCAACCGGCAAGGACCCGGCTTCGCCCCCCGTGCCCATCATCGAGCATGCCGATGTGAAGCGCATGCTGCTGGCCCAGAAAGCCTACTGCGAAGGCGCGCTGGCCCTGGCGCTGTACTGTGCCCGACTGGTGGACGAACAGCACACCGGCGAGAGCACGGCAGCCGACGAGGCAAGGTTATTGCTGGAAGTGCTCACGCCGATCGCCAAGAGCTGGCCCAGCGAGTGGTGCCTGGAGGCCAACAGCCTGGCCATCCAGGTGCTGGGCGGCTATGGTTACACGCGCGACTTCCCGGTCGAGCAGTACTGGCGCGACAACCGCCTCAACATGATCCACGAGGGCACCCACGGCATCCAGGGCCTGGACCTGCTGGGCCGCAAGGTGCTGATGGACGACGGGCGTGGGCTGAAGCTGCTGGGCCAGCGCATGCAGGCCAGCATCACCGCTGCCGGCGCCCTCCCGCCACTGACCGAGCCCGCGCAGGCGCTCGGTCAGGCGCTGGCGCGTCTGGGCGCGGCCACGCGCGCGGCCTGGGCGGGCGCTCAGCCCGACGAGGCCCTCGCCAATGCCACACCCTACCTGCAGGCCTTCGGACACGTCGTGCTGGCCTGGATCTGGCTGGACGTTGCGCGCTGTGCCCTGGTCTGCCGGGACCGGCTCGCTCCTGACTTTGTCGACGGCAAGCTCGCGGCGGCCCGCTATTTCTACCGCTACGAGCTGCCCCGCATCGAAGCCTGGCTGGGCGTGGTCGCCTCGCGCGACCGCACCTGCCTGGACCTGTCGCCACAGGCGCTGTGATGCGGCCGGGGCAGGTCGAGGCAGCCGCCTGGCTGCTCATCTACGGGGGATTGTTGGCAGCGGTGCTGGGGTGGTTCGTGTCCGATCGTGCCTGGGCCCTGGGGCTTGGGTTTATGCTGGCAGGCGCGGCGTGTGCGGTGGCCGGCGGGGTGCTGGTGTTCGTGCGTGCCCGGATGAAAGGCCCTTCCCAGGAGAACGAACCATGATCCGACACATCGTCATGTGGCGACTGCACGATCCGGCCGATGCCCCGAAGTTCAAGGACCTGCTGGACTCATGCAAGTCCGTCGTGCCCGGCATCCTGGAATGGGAGGTCGGCGTCCGCACCCCTCGGCTGGAGGCGTCGATGGATGTGGTGCTTGTCTCGGGTTTCGTCGATCAGGCGGCGCTGGACGCCTATCAGAATCACCCGCACCACAAGGCCGTCGGGGCGCAGCTTGCCGGGCTGCGTGCCGAGCGCGTGGTGCTCGACTATCCCAGCCTGGCGCCAGGCCTGGCCGATGTCGACCTGGCACAAGACCTGTCCTTTGCACCTACCGCGCCCGGCGCCCTCTGATCCCGCCTCCTTGCGCGAAAACCCCGAGTTGAGAACCCTTCCATCATGAGCGTGTCATCCCTGTTCGACCTCAGCGGCCGTGTGGCCCTCGTCACCGGCGGCTCCCGCGGTCTGGGCCTGCAGATTGCCGAGGCACTCGGCGAAGCCGGTGCCAAGATCATGCTCAGCGCCCGCAAGGCCCCTGAGCTCGAGGAGGCCGTCGCCCACCTGCAAGACCGCGGCATCGACGCCCGCTGGATCGCCGCGGACGGTGCCAAGGAGAGCGACATCCAACGCCTGGTCGACGAAACCCTGCAGCGACTCGGTCCGGTCGATGTGCTGGTCAACAATGCCGGGGCCACCTGGGGCGCGCCGGCGGAGGACCATCCGATCGAGGCCTGGGACAAGGTGATGAACCTGAACATCCGCGGGGTCTTCCTGCTCACCCAGGCCATCGGCAAGCGCTGCATGATCCCTCGCCGGCAAGGCCGCATCATCAACATCGCCTCGATCGCCGGGCTGGGCGGGCACCTGCCCACGATCATGAGCACCATTGCCTACAACACCAGCAAGGGAGCCGTGATCAACTTCACCCGGGCGCTGGCCTGCGAATGGGGGCGCTACGGCATCACGGTCAACGCCATCGCGCCGGGCTTTTTCCCCAGCAAGATGACACGCGGCACGCTCGAAGCCGTGGGGGCGGACACGCTGGCGGCCCACGCGCCATTGCAGCGCCTGGGCGACGACGAGGATCTCAAGGGCGCGGCGCTGCTGTTCGCCACGCGCGCGGGCAAGCACATCACCGGCCAGATCCTCGCGGTCGACGGCGGCGTCTCGGCACTGACGGGAGGTTGAGCCGGGCCATGCAGTTTCCCGTCCGCATCCCCTTCGTCGAGGCCCTGGGCTTCGAACTCGTACGCATGGCCGACGGGCAGGCCGAGATCGGCTTTGCCTTGCGCGACGAGCACTGCAATTCCTTTCACGTGGCCCACGGTGGCGCCCTGATGACCCTGCTGGACGTGGTAATGGCCCATGCGGCACGCAGCGTCAACGATCCGGCGGCCCACTACGGCCCCGGTGTGGTCACCATCGAGATGAAGACCAGTTTCCTGCGCCCCGGCGAGGGCCGCCTGCGCGCCGTGGGCACACTGCAGCACCGTACCGCCACGTTGGCGTTCTGCGAAGGCAGCGTCTATCGTGAAGACGGGACGCTGGCGGCCCACGCCACCGGCACGTTCAAATACGTCAGAGCCCTGCCCACGGGCGCGCGTGAGGTCAAGCCTTTGCAGCGCCGCCTGGATGGGGACGGCTCCGACTGAAACCCCTGCGAGGAAGCCTCCATGACCGTCAATCGCCAGATCCTGCTGGTGTCGCGCCCCCAGGGCGAGCCCAGCATCGACAACTTCCGCCTCGTCGAGGCGCCCCTGCCGGCACCCGGCGCGCTGGCCGAGGGGCAGGTGCTGGTGCGGCACCACTATCTGTCGCTGGACCCGTACATGCGCGGACGCATGAGCGAGGGCAAGAGCTATGCCCAGCCCCAGCCGTTGAACGAAGTGATGATCGGCGGCACCGTCGGTGAGGTGGTGGCCTCGCGGCATCCGCAGTATGCGGCGGGTGACAAGGTCGTTGGCATGGGGGGCTGGCAGGAGTACGCCGTCGTCGATGCCACGCGGCCCGGCGTGCTGCGCAAGGTCGACACCACCCACATCCCGCTGTCGGCCTACCTGGGCGCCGTGGGCATGCCCGGCGTGACCGCCTGGTACGGCCTGATGAAGATCTGCGAACCGCGCGCCGGCCAGACCATCACCGTCAGCGCGGCCAGCGGCGCCGTGGGCAGTGCCGTGGGCCAGCTCGCCAAGAGCCGCGGATGTCGCGTGGTCGGCTTTGCCGGCGGGCCTGACAAGTGCCGATACGTGGTGGAAGAGCTGGGCTTCGATGCCTGCATCGACTACCGCCGCCATCCCACGCTGGAGTCCTTGCATGCCGCCTTGCGCGAGGCCACGCCAAACGGCATCGATGGGCACTTCGAGAACGTCGGCGGCATGGTGCTCGACGCGGTGCTGCTGCAGATGAACGCTTTTGGCCGCATCGCCGTGTGCGGCATGATCGCCGGCTACAACGGCGAACCCATCCCGCTGCGGCATCCGCAGATGATCCTCACCTCGCGATTGCGCGTGGAAGGCTTCATCGTCAGCGAGCACATGGAGGTCTGGCCCGAGGCGCTCAAGGAGCTCGGCACCCTGGTGGCCAGCGGCCGGCTGAAGTACCGCGAGAGCATCGCCCAGGGCTTGGAGAGCGCCCCCGAGGCCTTCATCGGCCTACTCAAGGGGCGTAACTTCGGCAAGCAGTTGGTCCGGCTCGTCTGAGGACGATCCGTTTCATCCGCGAGGGGCACGCCATGGACGACATGACCCTCACCCACGAGGTCGTCAACCAGAGCTCCCCACTGGTTGACGTCAACCTCTTCGACGGCAACCTACCGCTGCGCGAGGGGCTGGCCGTGCACCTGCCGGCCGGGGCTCTGGCCGGTGCCGAAGACCGGCTCAGGGCGCTGGGCGCTGTGGCCGGTTCGGCCGCGATGCAGGCGCATGCCCGCTGGGCCAATGTGCATGGGCCCGTTCTGCGCACGCACGACCGTCAGGGGCGTCGCATCGACGAGGTCGAGTTCCACCCCAGCTACCACACGCTGATGAGCACGGCCATCGCTCATGGCCTGCATGCCAGGCCGTGGGCGCTGGGCCCTGGTGCCCACGTCGAGCGCGCCGCCGGCTTCATGCTCTTCACCGAGCTCGAGCCCTCGGTGCTGTGTCCTGTGTCGATGACCTATGCCGCCACACCCGCGCTGCGCGGCAACCCGGCCGTGCTGGCCGACTGGTTCCCCCGCCTGACCAGCACCGAGTACGACCCGCGCCTGGTGGTCTTGCGCGACAAGACCGGCGTGACCATGGGCATGGGCATGACCGAAAAGCAGGGGGGATCGGACGTGCGGGCCAACACCACCCGTGCCAGCTTCGAGTCCGACACCCCCTGGGGACGCTGCTACCGGCTCGTGGGCCACAAATGGTTCTTCTCGGCACCCATGTGCGACGCCTTCCTGGTGTTGGCCCAGGCCGAGGCGGGCCTGAGCTGCTTCTTCCTGCCCCGCGTGCTGCCCGACGGCCGGCGCAACGCCTTGCGCATCCAGCGCCTGAAGGACAAGCTGGGCAACAAGGCCAACGCCAGCTCCGAAGTCGAGTTCACCGGGGCGCAAGCCTGGCTGGTGGGCGAAGAGGGGCGCGGCGTGCCGCAGATCCTCGAGATGGGCACGCTCACCCGGCTGGACTGCGCCCTGGGCACCACCGGCCTGATGCGCCAGGCGCTTTCGCTGGCCTTGCACCACGCGCGCCAGCGCCAAGCCTTTGGCCGGCCGCTGGTGCAGCACGCCCTGATGCGCAATGTGCTTGCCGACCTTGCGCTGGAGAGCGAGGCCGCCACGGCCCTGAGCCTGCGGCTGGCACGGGCCTTCGACCGCCAGGACGACCCCTTCGAGGCCTTGATGCGCCGTGTGCTCACCCCGGTGGCCAAGTTCTGGATCTGCAAGCGCGGCAGCGGTTTTGCCCAGGAGACCATGGAGTGCCTGGGCGGCAACGGCTATGTGGAAGAGGGGGGTGAGGGCGTGATGGCGCGCATCTACCGCGAGATGCCGCTCAACTCCATCTGGGAAGGCGCCGGCAACATCATGGCGCTGGACCTGCTGCGCGTGCTGCAGCGCGCCGGCCCGGATGTGGCCGCTGCGGTCGCCGCCGAACTCGAGCCGCTGGCCGGCGTGAGCCCGGTGTGCGACGCGGCCCGAGCGCGCGTGCTCGACCGGCTGCAAGGTGTGGTGGACGAGCACGAAGCCCGCCGGCTCGCGCAGAACCTGGCCCTGGCCGTGCAGGCCGCCTTGCTGCGCCGCCATGCCCCGGACTTCGTCTTCGAAGCCTTCGTCGCCGCCCGGCTGGACGGCTCGCCGGGCCTGAGCTACGGCTGCCTGCCGGCTCGCGCCGATTTCGAACACCTGCTGCAGCGTGCGGCACCCGCATGACCCTTTCACCCACATTCTCAGGAGACAGCATGAAGGAACTCAAAGGCAAGACGGCGGTGCTCACCGGCGCGGCCTCCGGCTTCGGCCTCGAACTGGCCCGTCTGGCGGCACACGAGGGCATGAACGTCGTGATGGCCGACGTGCAGCCTGATGCACTGGAATTGGCTGCCGCCGAGGTGCAGGCCCTGGGGGCCCCGGTGCTGGCCCACCGCGTGGACGTCTCCCGGGCCGAGCAGGTCGAGGCGCTCGCGGCCGCCACCTTCGAGCGCTTCGGCCCCCCGCATCTCGTGTTCAACAACGCGGGGGTGGGCGCCGGTGGTCTGATCTGGGAGCATTCCGTGCAAGACTGGGAATGGGTGCTCGGGGTGAACCTGATGGGTGTGGCCCATGGCGTGCGGGTTTTCACGCCGATGATGCTGCAGGCCGCGCGCGCCGATGCCACCTACGAGGGCCACATCGTCAACACCGCCTCCATGGCGGGCCTGCTCAACGCACCCAACATGGGGGTCTACAACGTCAGCAAGCACGCGGTGGTCAGCCTGTCCGAAACGCTGTACCAGGACCTTCGCCTCGTCACCGACCAGGTCACGGCCTCGGTGCTGTGTCCGTACTTCGTGCCCACCGGCATCCACCAGTCCGACCGCAACCGCCCGCCGCAGGCCCGCGGCACCCCGCCCACCCCCAGCCAGATGATTGCCCGCGCGATGAGCGAGAAGGCCGTGACCTCGGGCAAGGTCACCGCGGCCGAGGTGGCAGCCAAGGTCCTGGCCGCCGTGCGCGCGCGGCAGTTCTACATCTACAGCCACCCGCAGGCGCTGGGCATGGTGCAAAAGCGTCTCGAGGACGTCATGCTCGCACGCAATCCCAGCGATCCTTTCGAAGCGCGCCCGGAGATCGGCGACAAGCTGCGTGCTGCACTGCGGGAGGCCATGGGCTGATCTCCGCGAAGCCGTGGCCGAAGCCACAAGGCCGCGGAGTCTGGGCAAGCTGGTAAGCGCAGCTAAGCGCAATTACGTAGGCTTCAATACATTTTTCCGGGCTGTAATCCTGGCTCGGACAACGTTCAGAGCCTAGAACAACACAGGGCGTTGTGTTCTCAACCCGCTTCCTTGGAAACGGCATGAAACACAAAGACCTCCAGGATCTGATCGGCGGCGTCTTGCTCAGTGCGGTCGGACTGTTCTTTGCGCTCTATTCGCAACGCTACGACCTTGGCACGGCCGCCCGGATGGGGCCGGGCTACTTCCCGACGGTGCTGGGCTGGACGCTCACCGTTCTTGGCGTGCTCGTCGCCCTGCCGGCACTCTTTCGCAAAGGACCGCCGGTCAAGATCCAGTTGGGCAACTTTCTTTTCGTCATGGCCGCGCTGCTGCTGTTCGCGTTCAGCTTGCGCTCACTGGGAATGGTCGCGGCCACTTTCCTCGCCTCCTTCGTGGCCAGTCTGGCCGACCGCGACATCACATGGAAGGGCCGAGCCCTGATGAGTGCCGGCGTCACGGTTCTCACAGTGCTGGTCTTCAGCGTGGGACTGAACATGGTCCTGCCGCTGTGGTGGTGGAACGCCTGAAGCCAACGGGGAGGGCACCATGGAGATCTTTGCAAACCTCGCGGCAGGCTTCGACGCAGCCGTCGCCCCCGTCACGCTCATGTACTGTTTCATCGGGGTGCTGCTGGGCACCCTGGTGGGCGTCCTTCCGGGCATCGGCGCGCTGGCGACCATCTCGCTGCTGCTGCCCATCACCTACCACATCCCTCCCGGGGCGGCCATCATCATGCTGGCAGGCGTCTATTACGGTGCCTGCTACGGCGGCTCCACGGCCTCTATCCTGCTGAACCTGCCGGGCACACCGTCAGCTGCAGTGGCCTGCCTGGACGGCTATCCCATGTCCAAGCAGGGGCGGGCCGGAGTGGCTCTCTTCATGACGACCATTGCCTCCTTCGTGGGCGCGTTCATCGGCCTGGTGATACTGGCGCTGTTCACCCCCTCGATTTCCGAACTGGGCCTCAAGTTCGGGCCGGCCGAGTACTTCTCGATGATGCTGCTTGGCCTGATTGCGGCGTCGACACTCGCCTCGGGGTCGCCGGCCAAGGGCATCTCGATGGTGGTGCTGGGCCTGCTGTTGGGCATGGTGGGCACCGACGTGAATTCGGGTGTGCCGCGCTTCGACTTCGACATCCCTGAACTGATGGACGGCATCAACCTCGTGGCGCTGGCCATGGGTGTGTTCGGCGTGTCCGAGGTGATTGCCAGCATCAACAACATCCGTCGTGAGGGCAAAGCCGAGCGCATCACCATGCGCTCCATGATGCCCACCAAGGAAGACTGGAGGCGTTCGATCGCCCCCATGCTGCGCGGCTCGGGCATCGGCAGCTTCTTCGGCGCGCTGCCGGGCACGGGATCCTCGATTGCTTCCTTCATGTCCTACGCCCTGGAGAAGAAGGTGGCCAAGGAGCCCGAGCGTTTCGGAAAAGGAGCCATCGAGGGGGTGACGGCGCCGGAGTCGGCCAACAACGCCGCGGTGCAGACTGCCTTCGTTCCCACGCTGTCGCTGGGTATTCCGGGCGACGCGGTGATGGCCCTCATGCTCGGGGCGCTCATCATCCATGGCATCCAGCCGGGCCCGCTGATGATCACCGAGCAGCCGGTGCTGTACTGGGGCCTGATCGTCAGCTTCATCATCGGCAACATCATGCTGCTCATCCTCAACATCCCGCTGATCGGGGTGTGGGTCAGCATCCTGCGCATTCCCTACCGCGTGCTGTATCCGGCCATCCTGGTCTTCATCAGCCTGGGGGTCTACAGCGTCAACAACAACACCTTCGACATCGTGATGGTGGCCATCATCGGCGCCATTGGCTATGCGATGAGCGTGCTGCGTTTCGAGGCGGCCCCCCTGCTGCTGGGGTTCATCCTGGGGCCCATGATGGAGGAGTACCTGCGGCGAGCCCTGCTGCTGTCGCGCGGCGACCCCATGGTCTTCGTCGAACGTCCGATCAGCGCCACCCTGCTGGCCTGTGGTGTCGGCTTGCTGGTCTGGAGCATCTGGGGCGTGGTCAAGCGCACGGCCCGGGAGCGCGCTGAGGAAGCCGCGGGCACCTCTGCCGCGACCCAGTCCACCTGAGCGTCTGGCGCAACGAGTTCCCGTCCGGCCCGCCTTGGCGGGCCGTTCCATTTCGTCCGGTACGCCTATGGCAAACTGCTAGGTTTCCTTTTGCCAGCCTGTACCGACTTGGACAAGATCCTTCAACAGATTGCCACCGAGCTGAAGGTGCGGCCGTCGCAGGTCCGCGCGGCCGTCGAGCTGCTGGACGGCGGGGCCACGGTGCCCTTCATCGCCCGCTACCGCAAGGAGGCCACCGAGGGCCTTGACGACGCCCAGTTGCGCGAACTCGAGGTGCGACTGGCCTACTTGCGCGAGCTGGAGGAGCGCCGCGCCGCGGTGCTCAAGAGCATTGCCGAGCAGGGCAAGCTCACGCCGCAACTGCAGGCCGCCATCGAGACCGCCCCCACGAAGCAGGAGCTCGAGGACCTGTACCTGCCCTACAAACCCAAGCGACGCACCAAGGGCATGATCGCCCGCGAGGCCGGCCTGGAGCCGCTGGCCGACCGGCTGTTTGCCGACCCCTCGCTGGAGCCGCTGGTCGAGGCGGCCGCCTTCGTCAACCCCGATGCGGGCTTTGCCGATGCCCATGCGGTGCTCGACGGTGTGCGCGACCTGCTGTCCGAGCGCTGGGCCGAGGACGCCGCCTTGGTGGGCAAGCTGCGCGAATGGCTGTGGGAAGAGGGGCTCTTCCAGTCGCGTCTGATGGCTGGCAAGGACGAGAACCATCCGGACGTGGCCAAGTTCCGCGACTATTTCGATTACGAAGAACCGATCCGCACCGTGCCTTCGCACCGAGCGCTGGCCGTCTTCCGCGGGCGCACGCTGGAGATCCTCGACGCCAAGCTGGTGCTCGATGAGGACGTCGTGCCCGGTCAACCCACGCTGGCCGAGGGCCGCATCGCGCGCCACCTGGGCTGGAGTCATGCCCGGCGGCCGAGCGACGACCTCATCCGCAGGACCATCGCTTGGACCTGGAAGGTCAAACTCAGCCTCAGCCTGGAGCGCGACCTGTTTTCGCGCCTGCGCGAGCAGGCCGAGATGGTGGCCATCAAGGTCTTTGCCGAGAACCTGCGCGACCTGCTGCTGGCCGCACCGGCCGGCAAGCGCGTGGTGATGGGGCTGGACCCGGGCATCCGCACCGGCGTGAAGGTGGCCGTGGTCAATGAAACTGGCAAGGTGGTGGACACCGCCACCGTCTATCCCCACGAACCCCGCAACGACTGGGACGGCGCCATCCACACGCTGGGCCGGCTGTGCGCCACCCATGGGGTGAACCTGATCGCCATCGGCAACGGCACGGCCAGCCGCGAGACCGACAAGCTCGCGGCGGACCTGATCAAGCGCATCCAGCAGATGGCCCCCGGCACCAAGATCGACAAAGTTGTGGTCAGCGAGGCCGGGGCCTCGGTCTATTCGGCCTCGGAGTACGCCAGCAAGGAGTTGCCTGATCTGGACGTGAGCCTGCGCGGCGCGGTGTCCATCGCGCGCCGGGTGCAGGACCCGCTGGCCGAACTAGTGAAGATCGAGCCCAAGAGCATCGGCGTGGGCCAGTACCAGCACGACGTGAACCAGGCCGAGCTGGCACGCAGCCTGAATGCGGTGGTGGAGGACTGCGTGAACTCGGTGGGCGTGGACCTCAACACCGCCTCGGCGCCGCTGCTCTCACGCGTGTCGGGCCTGAGCGCCAGTGTGGCGGCCAGCATCGTGCGTTGGCGCGATACGCACGGCGCCTTCCGCAATCGCCAGCAACTGCTGGAAGTCGCCGGCCTGGGCGCCAAGACCTTCGAGCAGGCCGCGGGCTTCCTGCGCATCCGTGACGGCGACAACCCGCTGGACATGTCCGGCGTGCATCCCGAGACCTACCCCGTCGTGGAGCGGATGCTCCAGCACCTCGGCAAACCCATCCACGACGTGATGGGCCGCGCCGATGTGATCCGCAGCCTCAAGCCCGAAGCCTTC
>NZ_JBKBVU010000078.1:0-14150 GCF_046289365.1 Caldimonas sp.
AGGAGGGGGCGGTGCTCGGCGACGGCGTCGTGATCGGCGCGCACTGTTTCGTTGGCGCCGGCGTCGTGGTCGGGCGTGGCACGCGGTTGGCGCCGCGCGTGACGCTGATGCCGGGCACCCGGCTGGGCGAGCGCTGCGTGTTGCATAGCGGCGTCGTGATCGGTGCCGACGGCTTCGGCTTCGCACCGAACGAAGGCCGCTGGGAGAAGATCGAGCAGCTCGGCGGAGTGTCCATCGGCAACGACGTGGAGATCGGCGCCAACAGTTGTGTGGACCGCGGCGCCCTGGACGACACCGTGATCGAGGACGGGGTCAAGCTGGACAATCTGGTGCAGATCGCCCACAACGTGCACATCGGGGCGCACACCGCAATGGCCGGCTGCGTGGGGGTGGCCGGCAGCGCACGCATCGGCCGGCACTGCACGGTGGGCGGCGGTGCCGGCATCCTGGGCCACCTGACGATCGCCGACCATGTGCACATCTCGTCGATGTCGCTGGTGACGCGCTCGCTGCTGCAGCCCGGGCTCTACAGCGGCGTGTTTCCCATCGACGAGAATGCCACCTGGGAAAAGAACGCCGCGACGCTGCGCCAGCTCCACCGGCTGCGCGAACGCGTGCGCGCCCTCGAAAAGAAAACGACACCATGATGGACATTCATTCGATCCTCAAGCAACTGCCTCACCGCTATCCCATCCTCCTGGTGGATCGCGTGCTGGAGGTGGAGGCCGGCAAGCGCATCCTGGCATTGAAGAACGTCAGTGCCAATGAGCCCTTCTTCCAGGGGCATTTCCCGAACCGTCCGGTGATGCCCGGCGTGCTGATGCTCGAGGCGCTGGCCCAGGCTTCGGCCTTGCTGGCCTTCACCTCGGCGTCGGTGGAGCGCGATCCGCGCGCGGTGTACTACTTCGTCGGCATCGACGGCGCCCGTTTCAAGCGGCCGGTGGAGCCGGGGGACCAATTGCTGCTGGATGTGACGCTCGATCGGGCGCGTGCCGGCATCTACAAGTTCAAGTGCCAGGCCCGTGTGGGCGAGGAGGTCGCGGTCGAGGCCGAGATCATGTGCACGCAGCGGCTGGTGCAGGCCTGAGCAGAGGCGGTGCCATGGCACAGATTCACCCCACTGCCTTGGTCGACCCGAAAGCCGAGCTGGCGGCCGATGTCAGCGTGGGGCCGTATGCGGTGATCGGCCCAGGCGTGCGCATCGGCGAAGGCACCAGCATCGGTGCCCATTGCGTGATCGACGGCCAGACGACGATCGGCCGCCACAACCGCATCTTCCAATTCTGCTCGCTGGGGGCGGCTCCGCAGGACAAGAAGTACGCTGGCGAGCCCACGCAACTGGTGATCGGCGATGGCAACACCATCCGCGAGTTCTGCACCTTCAACACCGGCACGGTGCAGGACGCCGGCGTGACGCGCATCGGCGACGACAACTGGATCATGGCCTATGTGCATGTGGCGCACGACTGCGTGCTGGGCAGCCACATCATCCTGGCCAATGCTGTGCAACTGGCCGGGCATGTGCACCTGGGGGACTGGGTCTTCCTCGGTGGCTTGTCGGGGGTACACCAGTTCGTGCGCGTGGGCGCGCACGCAATGACGGGGTTCCAGACTCGCTTGTCGCAGGACCTGCCGCCTTTCGTGACGGCGGCTGGCAACCCTGCCGAAGCCCAGGGCATCAACCAGGAAGGCCTGCGTCGGCGGGGCTACACGCCCGAGCGCATCGCCGTGGTCAAGCAGATGCACCGCACGCTGTACCGCAAGGGGCTCACGCTGGCCCAGGCCAAGGACGAGCTCGCGGCGCTGGAGGCGACGGCCGCGGATGCGCAGGCCGATGTGCGCCTGATGCTGGAGTTCCTGGCCAACGCCGAGCGCGGCATCGTGCGCTGACCGTGGTGGTGCACGCTGAGAGAGCCCCCCGTCTGGCCTTGGTGGCGGGGGAGGCATCGGGAGATTTGCTGGCCGGGCTGTTGATGGGTGGCCTGCGTCAGCGCTGGCCCGACTTGACAGCCCAGGGCATCGGCGGGCCGCGCATGGCCGAGCAGGGCTTTGAGGCCTGGTGGCCGCACCACAAGCTGGCCGTGCGGGGCTATGCCGAGGTGCTGCGGCACTACCGTGAGATTGCCGGCATCCGCCGGCAGCTCGCGCGGCGCCTGCTGGACGAACGGCCCAATGTTTTCATCGGCGTGGACGCTCCGGATTTCAATCTGGGGCTGGAGACCTGGTTGCGCGAGGCGGGGCTGAAGACCGTGCATTTCGTCTGCCCCTCGATCTGGGCCTGGCGAGGCCATCGCGTGACCAAGATCGCGAAGGCCGCGGACCATGTGCTCTGTCTGTTCCCCTTCGAGCCCGAGCTGCTGGCCCGCCATGGCATCGCGGCGAGCTATGTGGGCCATCCACTGGCCGACACCATCCCGCTGGAGGTGCCTCGCGCGGCCGCTCGCCAGGCCCTGGGTCTGGCGGCGTCGCAGCCCGTGGTGGCCTTGTTGCCGGGCAGCCGGCGCAGCGAGATCCAGTACATCGCCCCGCACCTGCTGGCCGCGGCGGCACTCTTGCATCGCCGGCGCCCGGAGCTGCGCTTCGTGCTGCCAGTGGTCCCCGGCCTTCGCGAGATGATCGACCCGCTGGTGGCGGTTCATGCGGCTGACGTGCCCCTGAGCGTGCTCGACGGCCGTTCGCACGAAGCGCTGGCCGCCTGCGACCTGACCCTCATCGCCAGCGGCACGGCCACGCTGGAGGCGGCGCTGTTCAAGCGGCCCATGGTCATCACCTACCGCATGCACTGGCTGAGCTGGCAGCTCATGAAGCGCATGGGCTATCAGCCCTGGGTGGGACTGCCCAACATCCTGTGCCGCGACTTCGTCGTGCCCGAGCTGCTCCAGGATCAGGCCACGCCCCGGGCGCTGGCCGATGCGGCGCTGGCCTGGCTGGACGACCCGGCGCGCTGCGAGCGTGTGCAGCAGCGTTTCGTGGAACTGCACCATCTCCTGCGTCGCCACACGGCGCAGGCCGCCACCGATGCGATCGCACAAGTCCTTGGGCGTTGAACAGCTTGCGCTGTGCTGGCAAGGCCCGGGCCTGGTGGCCGGGGTCGACGAAGCCGGTCGCGGTCCCTTGGCCGGGCCGGTGGTGGCCGCCGCCGTGATCCTGGACGACCTGCAGCCAGTGGCTGGCCTGGCCGACTCCAAGCAGCTCACCGCCTCGCGGCGCGAGCGCCTGTACGACGAGATCCGCGCCAAGGCCCTGTGCTGTTGCATCGCGCTGGCCTCGCCCGAGGAGATCGACCAGCTGAACATCCTGCAGGCCACGATGCTGGCGATGCGCCGGGCGGTGGACGGCCTGCGTCTCAAGCCGGCGCGTGTGCTGGTTGACGGCAACCGGCTGCCGGTGTTGAAGGTGCCGGCGGAGGCCGTTGTGAAGGGGGACGCCAAAGTGCCCGCCATCTCGGCGGCATCGATCCTGGCCAAGGTGTACCGCGACCGCCTATGCCAGGCGTTGCACGAGGCCCATCCGCAGTATGGCTTTGCCACGCACAAGGGCTACCCCACGCCCGAGCATCTGGCGGCGCTGCGGGAACATGGGCCCTGTCCCGAGCATCGGCGCAGTTTCGCGCCGGTGCGCGAGGCCCTGGTGGGGCGTACATGAAGGTCGAGGCCCTGCATTCACGCGACAACCCGCTGTGCGTGAAAGTGCGCAAGCTGTTGCGCGATCCCGGCGCCTATCGCAAGCTGGGCTGCGTGTGGCTGGAGGGTGATCATCTCGGGGCGGCCTGGCGGGCCCGGGGCGGCACCGGCGGCGAGGCGGTGTTCACCGAGGCGGCCTGGGCCCGGCCCGAGCGCCGAGCGCTGGCCCAGGGGGCCGCGCGGGTGGCCGTGGTGACGGAGGGTTTGATGCGCGAACTCAGTGCCCTCGAATCCCCGCCGGATTGCGGCTTCCTGATCCCGTGGGCGGGGCCCGGCGAGGGCCGCGTGGGGATCGACACCGTGGTGCTCGACCGCCTGCAGGATGCCGGCAACGTGGGGGCCATCCTGCGCAGCGCCGCGGCCCTGGGCGTGGGCCAGGTGGTGGCCTTGAAGGGCACGGCGGCGCTGTGGTCGCCCAAGGTGCTGCGCGCCGGCATGGGCGCGCATTTTGCGCTGCACCTGGTAGAGATGGCCGCTCAGCAGGCACTGGATGCCCTGGGCGTGCCCCTGGTGGGCACCAGCTCGCACACGGCCCTGGAGCTGCATCGTTGCCGGCTCCCGTCGCCGGTGGCCTGGGTTTTCGGCCACGAGGGCCAGGGCATGGATCCGGCCCTGGCCTCGCGCTGCGAGCTTGTGGTGCGCATCCCCCAGCCGGGGGGGGAGGAGTCGCTCAACGTGGCAGCGGCGGCGTCGATCTGCCTGTACGAGTCACTGCGGCAGCGAGCGGGCTGAGCGGCCGTCGGTGTCAGAACCTCAGTACACCAGCCGGTCCGGGCGGATGTCGCGCAGGATGGTCGTGGCGATCTCCTCGATGGACTTGTGCGTCGAGGACAGCCAGGCGATCCCTTCGCGGCGCATCATGGCTTCAGCCTCGGCCACTTCGTAGCGGCAGTTCTCCAGGCTGGCGTACTTGCTGTTCGGGCGGCGTTCGTTGCGGATCTCGCTCAGCCGCTCGGGGGCGATGGTCAGGCCGAAGCACTTGCTCTTGTGAGGCGCCAGGCTGGAGGGCAGGGTGCGCCGCTCGAAGTCCTCCGGGATCAGGGGGTAGTTGGCCGCCTTGATGCCATGCTGCATGGCCAGGTACAGCGAGGTCGGGGTCTTGCCGCTGCGGCTCACCCCGATCAGGATCACGTCGGCCTCGGCCAGGTTGCGGGCCGACTGACCGTCGTCGTGGGCCAGCGAGAAGTTGATGGCCTCGATGCGATCGTGGTACTGCTGGCTGGCCGCCACGTCCGAGAACCGCCCGATGCGGTGGTTGGACTTCATGCCCAATTCAGCCTCCAGCGGCTCGACGAAGGTCGAGAACATGTCCAGCACCAGCGCCCGGCTGCCTTGCTTGACAATGGCCAGCACCTCCTCGTTGACCAAGGTGGTGAAGACGATCGGCCGTTTGCCCTCGACCTCGGCTGTGTGGTTGATCTCGCGCACGACCTGATGGGCCTTGTCCTCGGTGTCGATGAAGGGGCGGCGCACGTGCCGCGGCTGCAGGGCGAACTGCTTCAGGATGGAGTTGCCGAAGGTCTCGGCAGTGATGCCGGTGCCATCGGAGATGAAGAAAACGGTGCGGTTGGACATGTGCAGTGCGGGTCGGGCAGGCAAAGGCGCGGTCAAAGCGCCGTAAAATCCCTGCCAATATCGCTTGCCCGCGCCTGCATGTCCACCCCACCGCACGAACCAGAATCCACAAAGTGGCGGGGCGGGGCCTGTCCTGATCCGTTCAGGCGCGCCGGCAGGGGAGCACCGGTTTGTCAACATCACGGAGCTTTCCCATGTCTTCATCCCATTTGGCGACCGCCCTGGTCGTGCCGTTCGAACAACTGAGGATGACCGACGTCGAGGTGGTGGGCGGCAAGAACGCCTCCCTCGGCGAGATGATCAGCCAGTTGTCCGCCTCGGGGGTGCGGGTGCCCGGTGGCTTTGCCACCACGGCGCACGCCTTCCGCGAATTCCTGAAGCACGGCGGGCTGGCCGAGCGCATCAACGCGCGCCTGGCCGGTTTGGACACCGACGACGTGCGCGCTCTGGCCCAGGCCGGGGCCGAGATCCGCTCGTGGGTGCAGAACACGCCCTTTCCGCCGGCGCTGGAGGCGGCCATTCGTGCCGAGTTCGACAAGCTGACGGCGGATCACCCGGGCGCCTCGTTCGCCGTGCGCTCCTCGGCCACGGCCGAAGACCTGCCTGATGCCTCCTTTGCCGGCCAGCAGGAAACCTTCCTCAACGTGGTGGGCATCGATGAGGTGCTGCACAAGATGAAGGAGGTCTTCGCCTCGCTCTACAACGACCGTGCCATCAGCTACCGTGTCCACAAGGGCTTTGCCCACAGTGACGTGGCCCTGTCGGCTGGCGTGCAGCGCATGGTGCGCTCCGACCTGGGCGCCGCCGGTGTGATGTTCACGATCGACACCGAATCGGGCTTCCCCGACGTGGTCTTCATCACCTCCAGCTACGGCCTGGGCGAGACCGTCGTGCAGGGCGCCGTCAACCCGGACGAGTTCTACGTCCACAAGCCTGCGCTGAAGAACGGCAAGTTCCCGATCATCCGCCGCAACCTGGGCTCCAAGCTCATCAAGATGGAGTTCACCACCCCGGCAGAGAAGCAGGCCAGCGGCAAGCTGGTCAAGACGGTGGACACCGCCCCCGAGCAGCGCAACCGCTATTCGCTGACCGATGCCGACGTCGTCGAACTGGCGCGCTACGCCCTCATCATCGAGGCGCATTACGGCCGTCCGATGGACATCGAGTGGGGCAAAGACGGCCAGGACGGCCAGCTCTACATCCTGCAGGCCCGCCCCGAGACGGTGAAGAGCCAGGGCGAAGGCAAGGTCGAGCACCGCTACAAGCTCAAGGGTCACAGCACGGTGCTGGCTGAGGGCCGCGCGATCGGCCAAAAGATCGGCACCGGCCCGGTGCGCATCGTCCACTCCATCGCCGAGATGGACAAGGTGCAGCCCGGCGATGTGCTCGTCACCGACATGACCGACCCGAACTGGGAGCCGGTGATGAAGCGCGCCAGCGCCATCGTCACCAACCGCGGTGGGCGCACCTGTCACGCGGCCATCATCGCGCGCGAGCTGGGCATTCCGGCGGTGGTGGGCTGCGGCAACGCCACCGAGGCGCTCAAGGACGGTGCGTTGGTGACTGTGGCCTGCTCCGAAGGCGATACCGGCTACATCTACGATGGCCTGCTGGAGACCGAGGTCACCGAGGTCGAGCGTGGCGAGATGCCGTATTCGCCGGTCAAGATCATGATGAACGTGGGCAACCCCCAACTCGCCTTCGACTTCGCCCAGATGCCCAACGCCGGGGTGGGGCTGGCACGGCTGGAGTTCATCATCAATAACAACATCGGCGTGCACCCCAAGGCCATCCTCGACTACCCCAATGTCGACCCGGACCTGAAAAAGGCCGTGGAATCGGTTGCACGCGGTCACGCCAGCCCGCGGGCCTTCTATGTCGACAAGCTCGCCGAAGGCGTGGCCACGATTGCCGCGGCCTTCTGGCCCAAGCCGGTGATCGTGCGGCTGTCGGACTTCAAGTCCAACGAGTACCGCAAGCTCATCGGCGGCTCGCGCTACGAGCCCGAGGAAGAAAACCCGATGCTCGGCTTCCGCGGTGCTTCGCGTTACGTAAGCGAAGCCTTCGGCGAAGCCTTTGCGATGGAGTGCGAGGCCCTCAAGCGCGTGCGCAACGACATGGGCCTGACCAACGTCGAGATCATGGTGCCTTTCGTGCGCACCTTGGCTCAGGCCGAGAAAGTCAACGCCATGCTGGCCGAGCGGGGCCTCAAGCGCGGCCAGGACGGGCTGCGCGTCATCATGATGTGCGAGATCCCCAGCAACGCCATCCTGGCTGAGCAGTTCCTCGAACACTTTGATGGCATGTCCATCGGCTCCAACGACCTGACCCAGCTCACGCTGGGCCTGGACCGCGACTCCGGCCTGGAGCTGCTGGCGCACGACTTCGACGAGCGTGACCCGGCCGTCAAGGCGCTGATCTCGCGGGCGATCGCGGCCTGCCGTGCCCACGGCAAGTACATCGGCATCTGCGGCCAGGGTCCCAGCGATCACCCCGACTTCGCGCAGTGGCTCGCGCAGGAGGGCATCGTCTCGATCTCGCTGAACCCCGACACCGTGATCGACACCTGGAAGCTGCTGGCCGCGCGGGACTGAACCCTCATCCTTGATGCACTGCCGCATCGCGGCAGCTCCGGACGGCCCCCGCGGGGCCGTTTTTCGTGGGGTCCGGACGGGGCAGGGTAAGCCCTGATCGGACTTACGAGCAGGCTGACACGGTTGTCAGAAATGCGTAAGCCGCCGGCCAAGAATGGGATCATCGACTCCCACCACAGGCCATGCTGCTGTTCGTCACCATCGTCCAGACCGTGTCGGCCATCGCGCTGCTGTCGCTGTTGGGTCAGTGGGTGCTCGGCCTGCTGGCCGGCGCGGGGCGTGACAGCAATCTCTTCTACCAGCTCTTGGGCATCCTCACCCGCCCCTTCACCCGTCTCACCCGGCTCATCACCCCGCGTGTCGTGCTCGACCGGCACATCCCGCTGGCCACTTTTGCGCTGCTCCTGATGGCCTATGTCGCCTCTACGGTTGCGCGCATCGCCATCTGCATCGAGATTGGGGTGCACCTGTGCCGATGAGTGCCAACGCCCCTCGGTCTTTCACCTACCGCTGGCTGCGCTGGCGCGCCCAGGCCATGATCCTGGTCGGGCGGCACGCCGCGGCCCTGGCCGTGTTCGACGAGATGCTGGCACGCCACCCCGGCGATGCCTATGCCCTGGCCAGCCGAGCCCATTTGCGGGCCCAACTGGGCCAGCCCGAAGCGGCGCTGGCCGACTATCGCCAGTTGCTGGACACGCACCCCGATCACGCGGCCGCCTCGTGGTTCAACTACGGCTACTTGCTGGAAGCAGCGGGCGAGCACGCCCAGGCCGAGCAGGCCTTCCGGCGCGCCCTGGCACTGGACCCTCGGCTGGATCGCGCCTGGTACGGGCTGGGCCTCGTGCTGATCAGAGCGCGCCGCTTCGATGAGGCCATCGAGGCCCTCAAACGCAACACCGAATTGCAGCCCATGAGTCCGTACGGCTGGTACCAGCTCGCACGGGTGCATGTGGATCGTCACGAGCCCGAAGAGGCGCGGCGGATCATCCGCCACCTCAAGGGCTTCGAGCCCAAGGTCGCCGCTCAGCTCGAGCGCGAAACCGGCTTGGCCGTGTGACGGCGGCGGTGCGGAACCCGGCAGGCCGGGTCCGCGCCAGGGGGACAGCCTAGGCTGCAAGCCCGCCTTCGGAGACGGGCGGGAGGCTGTCGTTTCGCGCCATCGGGGAGGGCCCCGGGGCGCAGCAACGAGGAGACCACTGCCATGCAGTTGACGCGCAAGCACGAAGAGTACTGGCGCAAGAACTTAAGAATCACCAGCATCCTGCTGGGGATCTGGTTCTTCGTCACGTTCGTCGTCGGGTATTTCGCCCGCGACCTGAGTTTCAATTTCTTCGGATGGCCCTTTAGCTTTTGGGTGGGGGCGCAAGGCGCCCTCATCGTCTATGTGGCCATCATCTGGTACTACGCCCGGTACATGAACCGGCTGGACCAGGAGCATGACGTCGCGGAGGAGGAGTAACACCATGGCGGGATTCACCCCTGCGTCCGGCACGTCCGGCGCTGCCGCCAACGCGGCCTTCAAGAAGCAGCTCAACAAGGTGTACGGCTGGTACACCGGCGGCTTCATCATCTTCATCCTCGTGCTGGGCCTGCTCGAGCAGATGGGCCTGCCGGCCAACTGGATCGGCCTGATCTTCCTGCTCGCCACCGTGGCCCTGTATGCCGGCATCGGCATCATGAGCCGCACCACCGACGCGGCCGAGTACTACGTGGCTGGCCGACGTGTGCCGGCCATCTACAACGGCATGGCCACCGGTGCCGACTGGATGTCGGCGGCGTCGTTCATCGGCATGGCCGGCACGCTGTACCTGACCGGCTACGGCGGTCTGGCCTTCATCATGGGCTGGACGGGCGGCTACTGCCTGGTGGCGCTGTTCCTTGCGCCTTACCTGCGCAAGTTCGGCCAGTTCACGATTCCGGACTTCCTGGGCGCCCGCTACGGCGGCAACCTGGCCCGCCTGATCGGCATCCTGGCTGCGATCCTGTGCTCGTTCACTTACGTGGTGGCGCAGATCTATGGCGTGGGCCTGATCACGTCGCGCCTGTCGGGCCTGGCCTTCGAGATCGGCATCTTCGTGGGTCTGGGCGGCATCCTGGTGTGCTCCTTCCTGGGGGGCATGCGCGCGGTGACCTGGACCCAGGTGGCCCAGTACATCATCCTGATCATCGCCTACCTGATCCCGGTGGTGTGGCTGTCGGTCAAGCAGACCGGCGTGCCCATTCCGCAGGTCATCTACGGGTCCCAGCTCGAGAAGGTGACGGCCAAAGAGAAGGAGCTGCGCAGCGATCCGAAGGAACTCGAAGTCATCGAGATCTTCAAGAAGCGCGCAGCCGAGGCCGAGGCCAAGCTCAAGGACGTGCCCGCGGCCATGGCGGCCGACAAGGCGGCGGCTGAGCAGAAGATCGCCGACCTGAAGGCTCGCAACGCCCCGCTGGCCGAAATCCAGGCGGCCGAGAAGGCGCTGGCGGCCTTGCCGGCCACTGAGGCCGATGCCCGCAAGGCCTATGCGGCGGCCAAGGCCGCCAACGAGGCGCGCGCCAAACCGCTGGCCGGCATGCCCGCCCATGCGCAGATCTTCGCCGGCGATCCCAATGGCGATGAAGCGGCCAAGAAGGCGTTCGACACCTCCAGGCGCAACTTCCTGGCGCTGATCTTCTGCCTGATGGTGGGCACGGCAGCGCTGCCGCACATCCTGATGCGCTACTACACCACGCCCTCGGTGAAGGAGGCGCGCGAGTCGGTGTTCTGGTCGCTGTTCTTCATCTTCCTGCTGTACTTCACCGCACCGGCCCTGGCCGTGCTGGTGAAGTACGAGGTGATGACGGTGCTGGTGGGTACGCCGTTCGATCAGCTCCCAGGATGGATCGCGGCTTGGAACCGGGTCGATCCGGCGCTGCTGACGGTGCAGGATATCAACGGCGACGGCATCTTCCAGCTCGGCGAGATGCGCATCGGCGGAGACATCATCGTGCTGGCCACTCCGGCCATTGCGGGCCTGCCGTACGTGATCTCCGGCATGGTGGCCGCCGGTGGCCTGGCTGCGGCGCTGTCGACTGCTGACGGCCTGCTGCTGACCATCGCCAACGCGCTGTCGCACGACCTGTACTACAAGATGATCGACCCCAACGCGCCGACCTCGCGCCGGGTGATGATCTCGAAGGTCCTGCTGCTGATCGTGGCGCTGCTGGCGGCCTACGTCGCGTCCCAGAAGCCGGCGGACATCCTCTTCCTGGTGTCGGCGGCCTTCTCGTTCGCGGCAGCGGCCTTCTTCCCGGCCCTCGTGCTCGGGATCTTCTGGAAGCGTGCGTCGAGCATCGGAGCTGTGTGCGGCATGATCGCCGGCCTGGGCCTGACCTTCTACTACATGGCCACCACGCAGCCCTGGCTGCGCAGCGTCTTCGGCGTGACCTCGCCGGTACAGTTGTGGTGGGACATCCAGCCCATCTCGGCCGGCCTGTTCGGTGTGCCGGTAGGCTTTGCGGTCATCATCCTGGTCAGCCTGATCACGCCGGCCCCCAAGAAGGAAGTGCAGGAACTCGTCGAGCACGTGCGCTATCCGAACCTGAAGTCGGCCTGATTGCCTGCGATCGTCGGCACGGGAGCCGCTCGGTGGCTCCCGCCGCGGCCCCGCTGCGAAGCGGGGCCTTTTCGCTTTTTCGGCTACAATCTTCCGCTTTCTTCCTTGCCGCACCTGTGGGTGGGCTCTTCGGAGCCCGCCTTGACGCCCGGGGCGGCTTACCCACCCATCCCGATGGGAATCCACAAGGAGTGTCAATGCGTCACTATGAAATCGTCCTGTTGATCCATCCGGATCAAAGCGAGCAGGTCAATGCCATGCTCGAGCGCTACAAGGGCATGGTCACCGCTGCTGGTGGCAAGGTCCACCGCGTCGAGGACTGGGGCCGCCGCCAACTGGCCTACATGATCCAGAAGCTCGCCAAGGCCCACTATCTGTGCCTGAACATCGAGTGCAGCAAGGAAACCCTGGCCGAGCTGGAGACGGGCTTCCGCTTCAACGACGCCGTGCTGCGCCACCTCACCGTTCAGAAGAGCAAGGCCGAGACGGCCCCGTCCATCATGATGAAGGCGGTCGAGAAGGAAGAAGCCCGCAAGTCGCACCAGGAGGCGGCTGCCTAAGTGACGTGCCACCGCGCGCTGCTGGCCACCCCGCATGAACCAGGTGGTTCTGGAGGCCCGGGTGACCGAGCGAAGCGCTCTGCGTTACACCCCGGCCGGACTCCCCGCCCTCGACTTGCTGCTGTCGCACGAGTCGACGGTGACGGAAGCCGGAGCCCCGCGCAAGGTCCGCATGGACCTCAAGGCGGTGGTGATCGGGACCCTGGCGGAGCAGTTGAGCCGCGTCGAGATGGGCAGTGCCCATCGCTTTGCCGGCTTCCTCGCTTCCCAGCGTAACGGCCGCGGTGTGGTGCTGCACATCACCAGCTTGCCCCAGTGCATCGTTTGAATTCGGATAGATCAGATAGGAGAGGTCATCATGCCCCCGCCTCGTAGCAAGTTTTCGAAGGATCGCAAGTCCAAGCGCAACCAGCAGTCGCTGCTCTTCAAGCGCAAGCGTTTCTGCCGCTTCACCGTCGCCGGCGTCGAGGAGATCGACTACAAGGACGTCGACACCCTGCGCGATTTCATCGGTGAGAACGGCAAGATCACGCCGGCCCGCCTGACCGGCACCCGTGCCATCTATCAGCGTCAGCTCACGACGGCCATCAAGCGTGCCCGTTTCCTGGCCCTGCTGCCGTACACCGATCAGCACAAGGTCTGAGGAGTCGAGACATGCAAATCATCCTGCTGGAGAAAGTCGCCAACCTGGGCAACCTCGGCGACGTGGTCAAGGTCAAGGACGGCTACGCTCGCAACTTCCTGATCCCCACCGGGGCGGCCCGCCGCGCCACCGACGCGGCGATCAAGGAGTTCGAGGCCAAGCGCGCCGAACTCGAGAGGGCCGCTGCCGAAAAGCTCGCTGCTGCCCAGGCCCTGGGCGAGAAGATCAACGGCAAGACCGTGCCGGTCACCCAGAAGGCCGGTGTGGATGGCCGCCTGTTCGGCTCGGTCACCAACATCGACATCGCCGAAGCCCTGGGCAAGATGGGTTTCGAAGTGCACAAGTCCCAAATCCGTCTGCCCAACGGCCCGATCAAGACCGTGGGCGAGCATCCGGTCACCGTGGGCCTGCACACCGATGTGGTCGTGGACGTGGTCGTCTCGGTGGTCGGCGAAACCGCCTGACCCCGCAAGCCTTCCGCGCGCAGGCCGGTGCCCCGCACCGGCCTTTTCGTTTTCCGCACAGCTTGTCCTGCAAAAGGCACAGCCTGTCCCCGAGATATCCACAGACTTGTTCCTTGCCCCGCGGCTGGGCTCGGCTTAACCTTCCCGACTTATGTCCGCCATCGTCTCCGGTCCCCCCTTTCCCGAGACCCCCCGTCGCCAGGAAGACGAGGTGGCGCGCCTGCGCATCCCACCCCATTCCATCGAAGCCGAGCAGAGCGTGCTGGGCGGGCTGCTGCTCGACAATGGGGCCTGGGACCGTGCCGGCGACCTGCTTACCGAGAGCGACTTCTACCGCCACGAACATCGCCTCATCTACGCGGCCATCGGCCACCTGATCAACGCCAGCAAGCCGGCCGACGTCATCACCGTTTTCGAGCAGTTGCAAAGCCTGGGCAAGGCCGAGGAGTGCGGCGGCCTGACCTACCTCAATGCGCTGGCGCAAAGCGTGCCCAGTGCGGCCAACCTGCGCCGCTATGCCGAGATCGTGCGCGAGCGCGCCATCCTGCGCAAGCTCGTCTCGGCCAGCGACGAGATCGCCACAGCCGCCTTCAATCCGCAGGGCCGCCCGGTGTCGCAGATCCTCGACGAGGCCGAGGGGCGCATCTTCCAGATCGGGGAGGAGGGCAATCGCGGCAAACAGGGCTTCCACTCGATGGAGTCCCTGGTCGTGCAACTGCTCGACCGCGTGCAGGAGCTCGCCGAGAACGGGGCCGAGGACGTCACCGGGGTGCGCACGGGCTTCTTCGACCTCGACCGCATGACCTCGGGCCTGCAACCGGGCGATCTCATCATCCTGGCGGCGCGCCCCTCCATGGGCAAGACGGCCTTCGCGCTGAACATCGGCGAGCACGTCGCCGTTCATGAGGGCCTGCCGGTGGTGATCTTCTCGATGGAGATGGGCGCGGCCCAGCTCGCGCTGCGTGTGGTGGGCTCGCTCGGCCGCATCGACCAGGGCCACCTGCGCACCGGGGCGCTGCGCGACGACGAGTGGTCACGCCTGTCCGAGGCGGT
>NZ_JBKBVU010000305.1:0-2543 GCF_046289365.1 Caldimonas sp.
TGGGCGACTACCTGCGTCAGGCCGGCTATCAGGTGACGGCCGCGCCGACGCTGGCCGTCGCGCGCAAGTGCTTGGTGGTCAAAGACCATGGATTCGATGCACTCATCCTCGATCTGATGCTGCCCGATGGAGACGGCTTGGACCTGTGCCGCGAGCTGCGTGCGCAGCCGCGCACCCGGGCGCTGCCAGTGCTGATGCTGACGGCGCGCGGCGAGCCCATGGACCGTGTGGTGGGCTTGGAAATCGGGGCCGACGACTACCTTCCCAAGCCCTTCGAGCCACGCGAGCTGCTGGCGCGCGTGCGTGCCGTCTTGCGCCGTGCAAGCAGCGGGTCTTCCGAGGACGAGGCCGATGTGATGCGGTTCGGCCGGCTGGAGATCGACCTGGGCGCGCGCGTGGCTCGCGTGGACGGTCGCGAATGCGAGCTGACGGGCTATCAGTTTCAAATGCTCACGGTGCTGGCGCGGCACCCGGGGCGCGTGCTCTCGCGCGACCAGATCATGGATGCGCTCAAGGGGCATGCCTTGGAGGCCTTCGACCGCTCCATCGATGTGCACATTTCGCGCATCCGGGCGGCCATCGAGGACGACCCGAAGAACCCCAGGCGCATCCTCACGGTGCGCGGCACCGGCTATGTCTTCGCCAAAAAGCAAGACGCGGACGGTGTTTGAGACGTGAAGAGCCTGTACCTGCGCATCTATCTCACCGTCTTGGCGGTGCTGCTGTTGTTCGCGCTCGTGGCAGGCTGGCTGTTCAAGCGCAACATCGAGCACGAGCAGGCGCAACGCGCCAGCGCGCTGTCCTCGGAGCGACAAGCGGCTTGGGGCGAATTGTTCGCGCATGCCTTGCCGCCGGCCAGCGCGCCACGCCAGGCGCAAGCCCAAGGCTTGCAAGAGTGGTCCGAACGTCTGCGCGTGCCGCTGGCCTTGGACGATGCGCACGGCCAGCGCATTGCGGAGTCGGCCAGTTTCCGCGAGGCCCTGGACGAAGGGCCCCGGCGCTTTTGGCGCATGGAGCTCAACGACGGGCGTGTGCTGTGGGCCTTGCGGGGGCCGCCGCGTCCGCCCGGGCCGCGCGAGGGCCTCTGGCGCCGCGAGGTGCGTGTCATCACCGAGTCTGGCGAGGTACGGGCCTGGCCCCCAGCGGGGCCGCCGCCGGGGGCGCCCCCATGGGTTTGGTTCGAAGGCGCCCAGGGTCTGGTGCTCGCGCTGGTGCTGCTGTTCGTGGCCGTCTCGCTGGGCGCCTATCCGGTGGTGCGCCGACTCACGCGGCAGCTCGAAGCGCTCAAGCAAGGCGTCGAAGCCTTCGGCGCAGGCCGGCTCAGTCAACGCGTGCACGTCAGCGGCCGCGACGAAGTGGCCGCTGTGGCGGCAAGCTTCAACCGGGCAGCCGAGCGCATCGAGGCGCTGGTGCGTTCGCACAAGTCCTTGTTGGCCAATGCTTCGCACGAACTGCGCTCTCCGCTGGCGCGGCTGAAAATGGCCGTCTCATTGCTGGAGGCAGCCCCGGCCGAGTCGCGCTTGGCACTGCGGCAGGAGATCGAATCGAACATCCGCGAACTCGATGCGCTGGTCGAAGAGGTGCTGCTGGCCAGCCGGCTCGACGCGACCCAGGCCTTGGATCGCCGCGAGCCGGTCGATCTGCTGGCCTTGGCCGCCGAAGAGGGGGCCCGCGTGGAGGCCCAGGTCGAAGGTGAGCCCGTCGTCGTCATGGGCGACGAGCGCCTGCTGCGGCGCGCCCTGCGCAACCTGCTGGAGAATGCCCACCGCTACGGCGGCAGCGAGCCGCCGCTGGTGCGCGTGGATCTCCAGGGTGGTCAGGCCCGGGTGCAGGTGTGCGATCGTGGGCCGGGCGTGCCTGAGGATCAGCGTGAGCGCATCTTCGAGGCCTTCTACCGCCTGCCTGGGCATGCCGAGCATTCCGGCGGCGTGGGCCTGGGACTGAGTCTGGTGCGCCAGATCGCGCAGCGCCACGACGGGCAGGTGCGCTGCGAGCCGCGCGAAGGCGGCGGGAGTTGTTTCAGCCTGCGGCTGCCGCAGGGGGCGCCGGGCTGACGGCTGCATCCCCGTTCGTGCGTTCGGCATAGCGGTTGAAGCGCCAGGCCGTGCCTTGCAGCGTGATGCGCCGCCAGGTGGCTCGCTTCTCGGCCGCGCTCATTTCGGGCCACATCTGCACCTCGGCGAAGTCGCGCCCGCAGCCCTTGCACACCTCGTCGCCCTGGCTGGTCGAGCAGATCGCGATGCACGGCGTGTCGGGCGTGGTGGCGTACCAGGCCAGCCACGCGGCCTTGGCCTTCGGCGGCATCGTGTACTCGTCGCATTCGCTGTGACGGTAGTAAACCATCAGCGCATACACCTCGGCCAGCGCGCGCACCTCGGCGCAGGCCGTCACGCCGTCGGGCGAGGGCCGCTGCTGGCGCCACCAGTTGATGGCCGACTCGATGTCGGTGATGTGGATCCCGGCCACGGCGGCACCTTCGGGGGTCACTCCTGGGCCGCCACCAGGGCCGCCAGGGCCGTTTCGACGGCGGTGCGTTCCACACC
>NZ_JBKBVU010000306.1:0-2516 GCF_046289365.1 Caldimonas sp.
ACTCACTGCCGAGCGCATCCGCACCCGCTACGTGAAGGGCTTCCCGCAGCGCTTCTGGTGGAAACCCGATGGTCGGCGCAACGAAGCGCTGGACTGCCGGGTGTACGCCTACGCGGCATTGCACGGCCTGCTGTCGATGGGCCTGAACCTGAATAAGCGGGTGGAGGCGTTACCGCCGATTCCAGCCAGTCGGCAGCGAACTGCCAACCCGGCCACCAAAGCAGCGCTGACGCCGAGCCCACGGCGACGGCGCATGGCGATTGCGTCGAACTATGTGTGAGGGTGTTACTGGTAGTGGTAACGACAGGCAATCACCACCAGGGCATGGTCATCGACGCAATACACCAGCCGGTGGGTGTCGTCGATGCGGCGCGACCAGAAGCCCGAGAGGTTTTCCTTGAGGGGTTCGGGTTTGCCAATGCCCTCGAAAGGGTGGCGTACGCAGTCCTTGATCAAGGCATTGATGCGCTTGAGGGTCTTCTTGTCCTGGCCTTGCCAGTATTCGTAATCGTCCCAGGCGGCCAGGGTCCAAGTCAGTTTCAGCAGTTTGTCTTCAATCGGCATCGACCAGATCCTGCTGCTTCACCTGCCCCTGGCGGTACTGCTCGATGGAGCGTGCCAGGTGGGCGGCGTTCGCCGGCGACTTCAGCAGATGAACGGTCTCCATCAGGCTGTTGAAGGTGTCCAGCGACATCACCACAGCATCGGGGGCATCCCGACGTGCGATGACCGTGTAGTCGGCATCGTCGATGACCTGATCGATCACGTTTTTGAGGCTGTTTCGTGCCTCAGAAAAATTTACCACGCGCATGACGATGGCTCCTTTTGAGTTGTGCTATTTACTGCACAAGTCTAAGGCATTGCATGCACGTTTGCAAGGCAGGTCCGCATGACCCTCGAACAACTCAAGGCCCAGCGCGAGGCGCTGCAGGCCGCGCGCTTCAATGGCGTGCTCACCGTGAAGGCCGGCGACAAGTGGGTGACCTACAAGTCGGACGCCGAACTGCAGTCGGCCCTGGGAGACCTGGATCGTGAGATCGCCAAGGCAGAAGGCCGCCCGCGCGCCCGGCGCATCCGCGTTTACGCCGGGAAGGGGTTGTGATGAAGGTATTCCAGAACCTGCGCCAGAAACTTGGCCGAAAGGTGGGTGCCATGATCGGCGGATTCGAAGGTGGCTTGTCCGCCCGCCGTCTCAAGACCTTCGCCGCCAGCCGCGCGCACGTCAACACGCTGATCCAGGCCGCTGGTGCCGATATGACCGCGCGTGCCCGGTACCTGATCCGCAACAACGGCTACGCCGCCAACGCGGTCGAGTCCTGGGCGGGCAATGCGGTAGGCACCGGCATCAAGCCCTCGTCAGGCATCGCCGATGCCGTGCTCAAGTACCGGGTGCAACGGCTGTGGCTACGTTGGACCGATGAGTCCGATGCCGAAGGGCTGACCGACTTCTATGGCCAGCAGCGCCGCGCCGCTCGGGAACTGTTCATCGCCGGGGAGGTGTTCTTCCGCATCCGACCACGCAGGCCCGAGGATGGTTTGAGCGTGCCACTGCAGTTGCAGATGCTCCCGGCCGAGATGCTCCCCTTGAACCACAACCAGCTACTGGAGAACGGGCACCGCATCCGCCAGGGCATCGAGTTCGACCGCATTGGTCGGCGCGTGGCCTACCACTTCCTGCGCCGCCATCCGGGCGACATCACCGATCCGGGGTTGGCCGGGGAGACGGTACGGGTGCCGGCTGAGTCGGTGCTGCACATCGTTGATCCCGTCGACGCTGGGCAACTCAGAGGCGTGTCACGTTTCTCTCCGGCGCTGGTGAAGCTCTTTCTACTCGACCAGTACGACGACGCCGAGCTGGATCGCAAGAAGGTCGCAGCGATGTTCGTCGGCTTTGTGCGCCGACCGGAGCGGGATTTCGACAACAGCAATGAAACCGATGACCGGGGCGAGCCGCTGCTGCCACTCGAACCCGGGCAACTCCAGATCCTGGACGACGGGGAGGACATCACTTTCTCGACCCCGGCCGATGTCGGGGGCAACTACGAGAGCTTCCAGTACCGGACGCTCTTGCAGGTCGCTGCCGCCCTGGGCTTGCCCTACGCGAACCTCTCGGCCGATATGTTGAAGGCCAACTACTCGAACACACGCGCTGCGCTCCTGGAGTTTCGCCGGCGCATCGAAGCCTTCCAGCACTCGGTGCTGGTGTTTCAGCTGTGCCGAGCGGTGTGGGCACGCTGGATGGATACGGCGGTGCTCTCGGGGGCGTTGGACCTGCCGGACTACGAGCAACGCCGCGCCGACTACCTGGACTGCAGTTGGCTACCGCCACGTTGGGACTGGGTCGATCCCTTGAAAGACATCCGCGCCGAGATCATGGCGCTGGAAGCCGGCTTGAAATCCCGCACCCAGGCGATTGCCGAGCGCGGGCTTGATGCCGCGATGGTGGATGCCGAGATTGCTGCTGACCACCGGCGCGAGGACAGCCTGGGGCTGCGTTTCGGGCGTGAGCCTGCACC
>NZ_JBKBVU010000307.1:0-2487 GCF_046289365.1 Caldimonas sp.
GAGCGGGCAACCTGCCCGCCGTCACCGGGGCGTCCGGTCCGCGCGTGCTGGGCGCCCTGCACCACGCCTGAAGCCCCGAAGCCCCCCCAAAACGAACGGCGCGCCCGAGGGCGCGCCGCACAGGATCGGAGAAGGAGCGGCTCAGACCGAGAAGCTCGAACCGCAGCCGCAGGTGGTCGTGGCGTTCGGGTTTTTGATCACGAACTGGGCACCCTGCAGGTCTTCCTTGTAGTCGATCTCGGCGCCGACGAGATACTGCAGGCTCATCGCATCGATCAGCAGGGTGACGCCGTTCTTCTGCATCTGCGTATCGTCTTCGTTGACGACCTCGTCGAAGGTGAAGCCATACTGGAAGCCCGAACAACCGCCCCCCTGCACGAACACGCGCAGCTTCAGGTCGGGGTTGCCTTCCTCGTCGACGAGCTGCTTGACCTTCTCGGCAGCGCTGTCAGTGAAGATCAGCGGGGCGGGCATCTCGGCGGTGGGGGTTTCAAGGACGGCACTCATGCAAACTCCTGGTGGGCCGACGCGGCCCGGTGACCGGATTATCCGTTATTGGACGCCAGCTTCAACGCAGCAGCCCCGCTGCCGGCCGACTCGGCGGCCGGCCCGGGCGCATCGCCCTTGAGCGGGTGCAACTCCCCGTCGATCGTGGCCCCCTGGTGCATCTCCAGGGATTCGTAACGCACCGGCCCGATGATGCGGGCACGCGGCTGCAATTCGAGCAGGTCTTCGGCCTCCACGGGGCCCTCGACGATCCCGTTGATGATGACATGGCCGGCCTTGACCTTGCCGCGGACCCGGGCTTTCTCGCTGATGACCAGCACACTCGGCGCCTCGCCCTGGGCCACAACGTCGCCCAGCACTTCGCCGTCGATGCGCAGCCCCTCGGCGAAGGCGACGCGCCCTTCGATGCGGGTGCCCTCGCCGATGAGGGTGCGGATGGGGGGCTGCTTCTTGCGTCCGAACATGGTGCTCTCCAACGTGGTGGCCACCCGAGGCGGCAGCGGCAAGGTGCCGCCTGGGTTGCTCGTGCGAATGTCGATGTCCCGCCCGGCCCTGGCCTGGCTGCGGCACGCACGCCCGCCGCGGGCTTGTTCCCAGCGGCGCTGCGGCTTCAGAGCTTGAGCGTCTGCTGAGCCCGCACCGTGCCGTCGGCATCGGTCACGCGGACTTCGAGTTGTTGTACCACGGCCGTCGGCGGAAAGTCGATGATGCCCTGCACACGTTTGTAATGTTTTACGACCACGGCACGCGCCCCTTCCGCCCGGGTCTGGCTCCACGGCCGGCCGTCGAGCGTGCCCACGAGCCGGATCTCGTAGAGCCCGCGGAATTCAGGCTGGGTGCGGCCGTTTTGCATGATGAGCAATTGGTAACGCATCTGCCCGGGCTGGGCAACCTCGGCCTGCAAACCCCGCACCGCCAGCGGCCCGCCGGTGGCCGGCAGCAGACGCTCGAAGAACCCCAGGTCGTCCTGCAAGGCCAGGTTCTCGGCTTCGAGCTGCCGCATCTGCTCGGCCAGGCGTTCCTGGGCGGCGCGCTCCATCTTCAGCAGGCTTTCGGCCGCATTGGCAATCGACTGGGCCTGGTCGCGCTCCTCGCGCAACTGGCGCAGTTCGGCCTGCAGGCGCGCCAGCTCGGCGCGCTCGACCCGGTCAAGCCCGGCGATGTCCTTGCCGAACTCGAAGGCCCACAGCGCGATGGCGCCGGAAAAGCCCAGCACCAGCGCCAGGGCGGCCCAGCGCAGCGGCCAGGGCAGATGGCTGCGCACGATCATGCGCGGGGCACTGACCGACAGCCGCCGCCTGATCAGCTTCCAGCGCAAGCGCGGTCTCCGACGACGCGGTTCAAGGCAGCACCGGCACTTGCAGCAGGCCGGTGGTTTCGTCCAGGCCGCACATCAGGTTCATGCACTGCACGGCCTGACCCGAGGCGCCCTTGGTGAGGTTGTCTTCCACGACCAGCACCATGGCCAGGTCGGGCGCAGGCTTGTGCACCGCGATGCGCACGAAGTTGGACGCGCGCACCGAGCGGGTCTCGGGCGCCGAGCCGGCCGGCATCACGTCCACGAAGGGTTCATGGCGGTAGTGGTCCTCGAACAGGGCCTGCAGGTCGGTTTGCTGGCCGGTGGGCGTCAGACGGGCGTAGAGCGTGGAGTGGATGCCGCGAATGGCCGGGATCAGGTGCGGCACGAACACACAGTGCACCTCGGAGGAGCCCGGGGCCACGCCGGCGATCACGCGCAACTGCTGATTGATCTCGGGCCCGTGGCGGTGGCCCTTGACGCCATAGGCCTTGAAGTTGTCGGACGCTTCGGCCAGCAAAGTGTGCACCTCGGCCTTGCGGCCCGCGCCCGACACCCCCGAGGCACAGTTGGCGATCAGGTGGGCTGCATCGACCAGACCCGGCGTCTTGAGCAGCGGCGCAAAGCCGAGCTGGACGCTGGTGGGATAGCAGCCGGGGTTGCCGACGATGCGAGCCTTGCGG
>NZ_JBKBVU010000079.1:0-13481 GCF_046289365.1 Caldimonas sp.
TTTTGGGAGGGAATTGGTGGCGTGGCGCGGTTCCGCAGGGGCCGCCAGCCGTGCCAAGAGCGCCTTCCTGGCCAACACGAGCAACGAGCTGCGCACGCCGCTGCACGGCCTGCTGGGCATGGCCCGCCTGGCGCTGCGCAGCGACATCGACGAACGCCGCCGCCTTGACTACCTGCAGCGCATCCTGGAGAGCGCGCAGGTGCTGCGCGACATCATCAGCGACATCCTCGACCTGTCCAAGATCGAGGCGGGCCAGCTCGCGATCGAATCGGCTCCTTTCGACCTGCACCGCCTGTTGCAGGGCCTGGAGCGCGCTCACGGTGAGACGGCCCAGGCCAAGGGCCTGGCGCTGCGGCTGGTCTTGGCGGAGGACCTGCCGGCCAGGGTGCGCGGGGATGCCGTGCGCCTGCGCCAGATCGTGGGCAATTACCTGTCCAATGCCCTGAAGTTCACTGAGCGCGGCGAGGTGGTGCTCCGAGCCGGGCGTGCCGGGGGCGAGCGCGTGCGCCTGAGCGTGAGCGACACCGGCCCGGGCATCCCGGCCGAGCAGCAGGGCCGGCTGTTCCGCCCGTTCAGCCAGGCCGACACTTCCGCGACGCGCCGCCATGGCGGCACCGGCCTGGGGCTGTCGATCTGTCGCGAACTGGCGCAGCTCATGGGGGGGGAGGTCGGTCTGGACAGCCAGCCCGGCCGCGGCAGCACTTTCTGGGTCGAGCTGCCGTTGCCGTGGACCGACGAGGAGGCCATCGCCCAGGCGCCGGCGGAAGAATCCGTCAACCTGCGGGGCCTGCGTGTGCTGCTGGTCGAGGACAACCCGGTCAACCTGCTCATCGGCGTCGCGATGCTCGAACAATGGGGCCTGGATGTGGCCCATTGCAGCGACGGTCGCTCGGCCATCGAGGCCGTGCGGGCGGCCGCCAGCGAGCACCGCCCCTATGCGCTGGTGCTGATGGACCTGCAGATGCCGGGGATGGGGGGGATCGAGGCCGCACGGGAACTGCGCCGCTGGTTCGGGGCCCAGGAGCTGCCCATCATCGCGCTGACGGCCGCGGCCCTGGTGTCCGAGCGCGACGCGGCGCTCGAGGCCGGGATGAACGACTTCCTCACGAAGCCGCTGGATGCCACGGTGCTGCACCGCATGCTGTGCCGCTGGGTGCCCACAGGGTGTGGCGCCACCACACCCGCACGCGACACCACCGGCTCCTGACGCTCACTGCGGCGCCAGCCCCAGCGACAACGGGTCTCCCCGGCCCAGCCGCACCAGCACCGGTTCGTCGCTGCTGAGGTCGATCACCGTGGTGGCCTCGCGAGGGCAGGCCCCTGCGTCGATCACCGCCTGGATCTGTTTTTGCAGCCGCTCGCGGATTTCCCGCGGGTCGTTCATTGGATCGCTCTCGCCGGGGGCGATCAGGGTGGTGCCCAGCAGCGGCTGGCCGAACACCTCCAGCAGCGCCTGCGTGACGCGGTGGTCGGGCACGCGCAGGCCGATCGTGCGCCGCGAGGGGTGCGATACCCGCCGCGGCACCTCCTTGGTGGCTTCCAGGATGAAGGTGTAGGGACCCGGCGTGGCCAGCTTGAGCAGGCGGTATTGCCGGTTGTCCACGCGCGCATGGCTGGCCAGCTCGGACAGATCACGGCACAGCAGCGTGAGGTGGTGTTTGTCGTCCACGCCGCGGATGCGGCGCAGCGCCTCGGCGGCCGCCTTGTCGTCCAGATGGCAGACCAGGGCGTAGCTCGAATCGGTGGGGATCGCCACGACCCCGCCGCCATGCAGGATCTGCGCAGCCTGCTTCAGCAGGCGCGGCTGCGGGTTGTCGGGATGGACTTCGAAGTATTGAGCCATGCGGGCATTGTCGCCGCAGTGTCAGTGTGCAGAACGCAGGCCGTTCAGAACCCGGCGCCCGGGATCATGTCGCGGGAGCGCTCCAGTGCGGCACGGGCTTGTGCATGGCCCATCGCGATCATCCGTTCGGCGCAATGGAAGTCGAGCAGCCCGCAGGCGTTGGCGGGGATCTCCACCAGAATGTCAGGCCGGTAGGCCGCGATCTGGTAGCGCGCGATGCGGTCCTGCATCGCCTCCAGCGACCGGCTGATGATGTCGAAGGCATCGTCGGAGGGTTCGTCGCTGCCGCGCGCCAGTCCGAGGCTGTCGCGCGTGCGCTCGATCCAGCGCTGCAAGGCCGTGCGCGGCGGCTCGTCGGCGGTCGCGCTGCCTGGCCCCGAACCGTTGCGCGAGCGGGGCAGTGGCGGGCCGTTGAGCGAGACGGCGACGATGCGCTCGGCGCCATGGCGCAGGCTGGGTGCGATCGGCAGCGGGCTGAGCAGGCCGCCGTCCACCAGGGTCACGCCGCGTCGCTCCAGCGGGGTGAACAGGCCCGGCACCGCGATCGAAGCGCGGATGGCCTCGAACAGCGATCCCTCGTTCAACCAGACCTCGCGTCGGCGCCGGATGTCCGAGGCCACGGCCGTGAAAGGCAGTGGCAGCTCCTCGATGCGGGCATCGCCCACCAGATCGGCCAGCTTGTTCATGAGGCGCTCGCCCTCGATCAGCCCGCGTCGGGTGAACGAGAAGTCCATCAGGGCCCAGACGTCGGTGCGCGACAGGCCGCACACCCAGTCGGTGTAGGCCTCGAGCTTGCCGGCAGCGTACAGACCGCCCACCAGAGCGCCCATCGAGCTGCCGGTGATGGAATGAATGCGATAGGCACCGTCCTCACGCAGCGCACGGATGACCCCAATGTGAGCCAGGCCGCGCGCGCCGCCACTGCCCAACACCAAGGCCACCGGGATGGACGGATCGAGCATGGGCCTCCTCCTCTTCAGGGGGCGCATCCGGGCCGCTCCCCGCTTGGAAGTATCCCCCATCGCAAGCGCCGGGCCGGCCTCTCACTTGGGGGAGGGTTTCGGCACTTCAGTGCTTGTGGTGGCCGCCGGCTTCATGACCTTTCGCAGGCGCGGAGCCGAGCGCTTCGACCTGGACTTGCACCGTGACCGAGCCGGCCTTCTCGAAGCGGAGCACCAGGGGCAGCGTCTCGCCGGCCTTCAGCGGCGATGTCAAGCCCATCATCATGATGTGCAGCCCGCCGGGTTCCAGCGTCACGGTTTGGCCGGCCGGGATGTCGATGGCGGCGACTTCACGCATGCGCATCACGGTGCCTTCCATGCGCATGCTGTGCAGCTCGGTGCGGCCGACCCGCTCGGCCGGCGCAGCAGCCGACAGCAGCCGGTCTGCGCTCGGCCCCCGGTTTTCGATTTTCAGGTAGGCGCCGCCGGCCTTTTGGCCTGGTGCGGTGGCGCGAGCCCAAGGATGATCGATGACGAGATCGCCCACACGGTAGTCGTGGGCCTGGACAGACAGGGCCAGCGTGCTGGCGACAATCAGCGCGGCGCGCCGGGTCAGGGTCGAGAGGCTCATACGAAAAACTCCTTCAGAGGCTGCGAAGAAAAACGCTCTTGCGATCATGCGGCGTCGGGTACCGGGCGACGCCACACGGCGGTGATGCCCTCAGCCACACCATAGACGAGCAGGCTGCAGGCGAACACGGGTTGGGCGTAGGCCAGCGCAGCCAGCACCAGCCACAGCCCGATGGGCACGGCGCGCCAGCCCGATGCAGGCAGCGCAGGCACGGGCCAGCCGGCGCCCGCGGGCCGGCGCAGCCAAGCCATGCGCAGGCCCGAGACGACCGCGCCGATGCACCCCAGCGCCACCAGGATGAGCAGGACCTGGTTCCACAGGCCGAACTCCCCGCGATGGAAGGGAATGCCCACCGCGGTGGCGCGCGCGAGCACAGGCATCTCGTCCCAACCGGCGGCAAACAGGGCTTGCCCACGATAGGCATCGAGCACCAGCACGAAGCGCCGTGTGGGTTGGCTGCGGTCGAAGTTCTCGACGCGCCACACGCCTTCGGGCCCGCGCGGCGGGGTGAGCATCATCGAGATGTCCGGCGACTGGGCACGGGCGGCCTCGTAAGCCGCCTGCCACGACAGCGGGGCGCGCCCATCGGCCGGCAGCGCGCTGCGCAGATCGGCCGGCGAGCGCAGCGCCGCCTGCCCGAGGGCCTGCTGGGCGGCCCGGAAGCGCTCGCCGGTGTGGGCCGACCAGGTCAGGCCGGTGAGCAAGATCACCACGAGCGCGCCGCTCATCAGCACGCCGCCGGTGGTGTGCCAGTGGCGCCAGCGCACGCGCAATGGCCCCACGCCTGGGCGCCGCCAGGCGGCGCCCAGGGCGCGCCAGCCGCCGCGCGGCCACCACATCGCCAGCCCGGTGGCCAGCATCAGCAGCAGCCAACTGGCGGCCAGCTCGATCAGCCAGCGCCAGCGCTCGCCTTGCAGCAGCGAGGCATGCAGCTTACGCGCCCAGTTCCGGTAGCGTTGCAATTCGTCGAGTGCGCCGACGACCTCGGCGGTGTGCGGGTTCACATAGACGATGCGCCCGGCGGGCAGTCCGTCGGCGCGCGGCGGGGCGGACGGGTCCGGCCCGAAATGCACCTGGGTCGTGTCGCCCGGGCGATGCGCCGGCACGGCAAAGCGCAGGGGGCGCGAGGGCTCGGCCGAGCGCGCGGCAGCCACCTGCACATCCAGGGGCAGCACTGTGTCGGTTGGCGTCACGTGATCCACAGGCCCATGCAGCCAGGCCTCGACCTGCGGCGTGACGACGTAGAGCAAGCCGGTGAGCGCGGCCACGACCACCAAGGGGGCCGTGACCAGTCCCGCCCAGAAGTGCATGCGCCAGAACACGCGATACAAGGCGGCCCTGCGGTTTGAGGAGGGGTTCGTGTGCATCGGATCCTCGCTCAATGCACCCAGCGCAGCTCGGTGTGCAGCGTGCGGCCGGGGTAAGGGTGGAACTGCCAGGCGCGTTGGTCGGTCAGGTTGTCGATGCCCACCGCCCATTCGAGCTTGGGTTGCAGCTTGACGCTGGCGCGCCAGTCGAGCTGCTTGACACGCGAGACACCGCCATAGACATCCGGTTGGATGTCGCGGTTGTAGACGTCGTTGTAGGCGCGTCCGCTGTAGCGCAGGCCCAGGCTGGTGCGCCACCGGTCGTTGGGCCGCCAACTGGCCAGCAGCGCGCCGCGCGATTTGGGCACGCGCAGCCAGTCGGCGCCCACGCTGGCGGGGTCGCGGCTGTTGGCCGTGATGATGCTGCGCGTGAAGGCGAGGTGGCCTTCCAGATCGACGCCGCGCACGAAGACATCCTGCCGCGCCCACACGAACTCCACGCCGCGCGTGCGCACGCGATCGACGTTGGACACCCTGGTGACGCTGGGCGTGACGGTGGCATCACTCTGACGCAAGATGGCATCCTTCACGACATCGTGGAAGACGGACACCCGCAGGCGATGCCGCGCGCCCGTGTGTTCGCTCGACAGCTCGATGGCCGTGGAGCGCTCGGGCTGCAGGTTCGGGTCGCTCACGATCACGCTGGTGCCGGTGGCCGTGCCGTTGTAGAGCTCTTCCACGTTGGGAAAGCGCACACCATGGCCAGCGCTGAGTTTGAACAGCCAGTCGGGTGTGGCCCACCAGGCCAGCGAGGCCTTGGGCGAGCGGCCGTTCAGACGGCGCTCACCGTAGACCGTGTACACGCCGTTGGCGGCCAGCTGTTCGCCCTCATAGGCGCGGAAATGCTCCACGCGCAGGCCCAGTGTGAGCTGCAAGTCCTCGCGCAAAGCCCACACATCCTGGGCGTATGCGGCGGTGATGTCGGTGCGCCCCCGATAGAACTGGGCCAGGCTGCCGCTGCCATGGCGCCAGTCGCTGAGGTTGTCCACCGTTTGATCCAGGCGGTAGCCGTTGCGATGCACGCCGAAGGTCAAGGCATGACGGCCGTTGCCGAAGTCGCCCGCCGTGGGCGTGTAGGCCGCTTGCAGCTCCAGCGTGTGCCAGCCCGTGCCATCGCGGCGGGTGAGCGTGCCCGCGCCCCCCTGTGCCGCCACCGGGTCGGGCTGACTGGCCTGGCGGGCTTCATCGTGGGCAATGCGGTACAGCGAAGCCACGAGCGAGCCGTTCCAGCCCGTGGCATGGCGCGTTTTGAGCGTGAAGCCCCCTTGCCAATGGGCTTCGTCACGTTGCGAGGGGGCAAATGTCGCGGCCGGGATGGTGAACTGGTAGGTGCCATCGGTGACGGTGCCCGACCACACCGGATTGCCGTTGGCGTCGCGCAAGAAAGTGCGGTTGCGCGTGGCCGAGTCGTTCACCCAGTGCGCCACGAACCCGCTGGCCTGCAGCGTCGGCGTCAGATCTTGCCCGAGCTGCAGCTTGATCGTGTGTTGCTCGGTGCGGTCGATGGCGCCGCTGTTGGCGCCGAACACCGCCCGCGGGCGGCCCAGCGGATCGGTGTCGTAGCGGATGCCCGTGACGGGCGTGCCCGTCGTGCCCGGTGTGAGCGTGGTGCTCGTGTGGTACTGCATCGGCTGCGAGGTGCTGTCCTGGTGATTCAGGTGCAGCGCGTACCACAGGCCGTTGTCCAGCCGCGAGGCGATGCGCGCGCTGAGCTGGTGGCCGTCGTAGTGGTCTTTGTCGCCATAGGCGCTGAAGCGCTGGCGATGTCCGCCCAACCGTGCCGACGCCTCGAAGCCCTTCGGGCGGCCTTCGTGCACCACCACCGTGGTGCCGATCGAGTTGCCCGGATACAGCGCCGAGTATGGGCCGTACAGCACGTCCACCCGCTCGATCGATTCGGGCGTGAGCATGTTCCAGCGCGGCGCATCGAAGCGCCCGAGGAAGTTCGACAGCAAATAGCCGTCCACATAGACCAGCGCCCGCGAGGGCTGCAGCGGGCCGAAGTTGCGCCCGCCAATCAGCGCATTGCGGTCGCCGATGTAGCGCTTGCGGATGGTGGTGGCCGGCACATAGCGCAGCGCATCCTCGGGGTTCACGAGGTTCTGGTCACGCAACTGCTCGGCCGTCTGGCTGGCGCTCGTGTGCGGCAGCGTGGGGTCGAGATCGACGCGCTGCCCGGTGACGAACACGGGGGCGAGCGAGGCTTCGGTGGCCACCCCTTGGGCCACAACCAGCGTAGAGGGCATCGCGGCAGCCAGCGCCGCCGCAGACAAGGTAAGAGTTCTCACGAAAAGTCCTGAACGAAGTGACGCGCGCGCTACAGGCGCGCCCACGGGTTCGCAGCGCACGCAGGTGCTGCGAACGGGCGATCGAGATCGTCGTCAGTTCAGGACGGGAGGGGCGTGATGCAGTCGCGCGACCCACCGGGCCGCGGCATCCAACGCGGCACGCGGCGGCGCCGTCGCAGGCGGGGGCCGGCCCTCGTCGGGCGATGCCCGCACCATGGGGTCCGAGGCGGCGCCCGGTGCGGCATGCGCCACCATGCTGGCCAGCGCGCAGTGCTCGCTGACTGGATGGGTGGCATCCGTGTGGTCGTCGTCCGGGTCGGCCGCGTCGCCGAGCAGCTTGCCGCCGGCATCGAGCACCACGGTCTTGACACCATAGACCGTGCACACCTCCACCAGCGTCCTGCCTTGGGCCTGGGCCGCCCCGACGGCCAGCAAAGGCAAGGCGGCCTTGAGCAGCAGCATCAAGGCCAGCCAGCACAGGCTCAGACGACGGGACGACGACATGGGGCCAGATTGTGCCTCAGCCGCTCAAGGGGTGGCTTCCGGCCGCTGCAGGCGGGAGCGGGCCAGTTCGTTCTTCAGCCTGGTCTGCAAGGCCTGCAACGGCGGCCAGTCGTGCCGTGCGGGCAGTCGCTTGTCACAGTTTGCAACTCTCGGGCCGGCCCGATCCGTGCCATAGTGCAGCCCTCGTTCCCTGCCGGCTGCCGGCGGGGTGCATGACCCTGAACGAAGGAATTGATTGATGACGAAATCCGATCTGATCGATGCAATCGCCACCGATGCCGACGTGAGTAAGGCTTGCGCCCAGCGCATGCTCGACGCCGTCGCCCAGCACATCACCCAGGCCCTGGCCAGGGGTGATACCGTGGCCTGGGCCGGATTCGGCACTTTTGCCGTGTCCGACCGCGCGGCGCGCACGGGCCGCAATCCGCGCACCGGCGAGGAAATCCGGATCGAAGCCTCCAAGGGGGCCAAGTTCAGCGCCGGCAAAGCCCTGAAGGATGCGCTGAACGGCCGCTGAGCCGCGGGCGAGCCCACCGGCGTTGCCCCTGACGCACCGACCACGGCCGGCTTTGCCGGCCGTGGTCGTTTCCAGGCGTGACAAAGTGGGCGCCCCTTGCCGTTCGGCGGGCTGTACGGGCCGGCCATCGGCCACGTACCTGAGGCCGGCACGCCTTTCTTAAACTGGCCTGCCGGACCCCGTCACCGACGCCATGGAACACGTGGATTTCATACATCTGCTGCGCCTGAGCGAGCAGGCCTGCGAGTCCGACGCCAAGGGCTACCGCCGCAGCGTCTGGTGGTTTGCGGTGCTGGGCTATGCCGTGGTCATCGTGCTGGCCCTGATGGCCGTGGGTGGGCTGGGCGCTGTGGCCTGGGCGGCGGCCACCGGCCGCCCGGGCGGCTGGGTGATCTGGCTGGGCCTGGCGGCGCTGGCGCTGCTGTGGGTGACGCTGCGCGCGCTCGTGACGCGCTTTCCGTCGCCCGAGGGCTACCGGGTCACGCCCGCAGACGCCCCGGAGCTGTTCAAGGCCATCGAACGCCTGCGCAGCGCCGTCAAGGGGCCTCTCATCGATGAGGTCGTGCTTGACGCCAGCTTCAACGCTGCGATCCTGCAGCGTCCCCGTCTGGGGTGGTTCGGGCACACCAACCACCTCGTCATCGGCTGGCCGCTGATGTGTGCCTTGGAGCCACGCCGGCTGCTGGCCGTGCTGGCGCATGAATACGGGCACCTGCGCGGCGAGCATGGCAAGTTCTCGGCCTGGATTTACCGCACCCGCTCGGCCTGGTGGCGTCTGCAGCAGCGGTATGAAACCCACCAAGGGCCACTGCCCTGGCTGGTCCGGGGATTCCTGGCCTGGTATGTGCCACGCTTCAATGCACGCACCTTCGCGCTGGCCCGCCAGGACGAATACGAGGCCGACCGCGTGGCTGCCCGGCTGTGCCGCCCCGACGTGGTGGCCGAAGCCTGGATGGAGCTCGAGATCAAGTCCCGGTGGTACCACGAGGTCTACTGGCCCCGCCAGTGGCATCGGGCGCTCAAGGAGGCGCGCCCCGACCCGATGCCCCATGCCGACATGGTCAGTGCCTTGCTGCAGGGGCCTGACCAGGCCTATGCTGAGCGCGCACTGAGACAGGCCCTGATGCGCCTGCCCAGCTACGACGACACCCACCCCGTGCCGCGCGACCGCCTGGCCGCACTGGGTGTGCCCCCGCAGGTGCCGGCCTGGTCCAAAACGCCGTCCATCGCGCTGCTGGGCCGCGCCGCGCCACGGATCGCGCACCACTTCGACCGCCAGTGGTGGCAGGACACGCGGCGCGACTGGGAGCACCACCACCGCCATCTGGCCGCCTGCCGCGAGCGCGCGCGCGACTACCGCGCCCGCGCCGCCGACCTGCGCGCCGAGGAATGGGTGGACTGGGCCGAGTGCCTCGAGCAACTCGGCCGCGACGACCATGCTGCGCTTTACGAGCAGGCCCTGGAGCGCGAGCCCGGCCACGCACGCGCCCTGCTGCGCCTGACATTTGCCCGACAGGCAGCCGCCCATCCCGAAACCCTGGTGCTGGCCGAGCGACTGCAGGCCCTGCACCCCCAGCACGGCTACGCGGCCTGCCGGCTCGCGCTGGACCACCTCGACCACCTGGAACAGGGTGGCCGCGACGCCGGCCCGAGCGACCCCGCCGTGCGCCGCACCTGGCGCGAGCGCCTGGCCCACTTCGAACGACTTGAAGCCAGCGCCTGGGCCTCGGTGACGGCCACTCCCCCTTGCGAACACCTGGTGGCCCCTGACTGGACCGAACTGGAGCGCCGCTACGTGGTCGACGATCTGATCCGCCGGCGCGAGGTCGTAGCCGCCTGGATCGGCGGCAAGACCGTGCCCGAACTGCCGGGGCGAGTGTACCTGGTGCTGTTCATCCAGATGCGCCGCCCCGACGAAGCCCGCGGCCACGGACTCGTCCAGCAGCTCATGGAAAGCCTGCCCTTCCCCGGGCGGCTGCTCGTGACGGTGGTGGACCTTTTCGTGAGCGAGGCCGACGTGCGGGGCAGTGCGGCGCAGGCGTTTTATCGGCGCCGCAAGCGCTGAAATGCATGGCCCAAGGGCGCAGCCAAATTCAGGAGCAGGGTGTGGCAGGGTTCAACACCACGGGCCGGGCATCCTCGCCAAGCTCCCGCACATCGAGCGTGCATTGGCTCGGGAACAGCCGAAGCACCGCTTCGTAGTCCTTGCCCGGCTCCGGTACGAACGAGCCCGCCACCGAGCAGTGGCACGCCCGTCCCCAGCCGCACCCGATGCCTTCAGGGGTGGTGAGAAACGCCAGTGTGATGGGCTGACCGGCCGCCACATACATCTCCCCGAAGCTCGTCCTGTCGGACGTCGTGCCCGGCATGTCGAGCGATCTGCCGCGATACCCGCTGCTGCCGAACATGCCGCCGAACACCGTCCCCGCGCCCGGTGCGCTCCAATCGATACAACTCTTGCCCGGCACGGCCTTCACCAGCGAGTTGGCCTTCACCCTCAGCCGGGCCCGGGCCTCCGTCTCGGCCGGCTCCGATGCCGTCTTGAACTGGGTGGAGATCGAGCCGCAGCCGGTGAGAAGCGCGACGGATGCGATGAGGACGGCGAACAGGGATGACTTGTGCATGTTGTGGTTGAAGGTGATGTATCGGAGAGGGCGCCTGACGGACCGAGCCATGCTCGAGCATCGGATGGTCCGCGCACCTGCCAGACACTTCGCTGGATGAAGCTTTCCAGGCGGGGCAAGGCTATCGACGCCGCGTTTTCAGCGCCACCCTCTTCGGAGGGAAGAGCGCATGCGGGGCGAGGAAGAATGCCGGATTTTTCACACCGCATAGCGTATCCACGCCTTCGGGCCCTCTTGCCTTGCCTGAGCTATAGCTGAAGCCCCGGACACACTGAGGCCGCGGGCCTCATGCTCGCTGCGGTTGGTGAGGTCCTGGGTGCTGAGCGTGCCGGTGGTGAGCCGGTTGCGGCCCTCGTCCACGGCGGATAGGGTGCTGGCGATCAAGCCGCCTTGCAGAGCGGTGTGGCCCTGCACCTGCACGTCAAAACCTCCATCGCCCGCACGCAGGCCGCTGTGCTGGCTCACGCTGGCGTGCTCGGCGTTCACCCGGGCCTGGCTGTAGCTCGCGCTGGCCGCAAAACCGTAGCCGATGGTGACACTGCCGCCGGCACTGTGGTGGCGGCTGTCGTAGGTGGCGGTGTCTTGCACGCTGTGGATGGTGAGGTCGCGCCCCACGCGGGCGGTGAGCTGCTCACCGATCCGGAAAGTCCACCTCAATGGGCTTGTGCTGCGGATCGGCAAGAAAGCGCACATAGGTCTGCACGGCCAGCTTGTACTGCGCAAAGCTCACCTCGCCGCCTTCACCCTGGCCGTACAGCCCCTCGAACCAGACCTTGTCGCGGGTGATGTAAGTCACCCAGGCGTTGCCGTCGGATTCGATGCGCTCGGCTTCACCGGATTCGATGCGGCGGATTTCTTCCAAGGCGGTTGCCCCCGATCCCTCGGCGGATTGGATGTCGCTGTCGATGGCCTCGCACATCATTTCGAATTCCGGGACGACGGTTCTCTTGGCATCCACAACATGAAGATCAAGATCGACACTGTAGTGCTTGCCTTGCTGTGTGTCAGTGGTCCAAATCTTGGGCCGACATACTAGTGTGAGATGAGGACTCATTTCATCGATCCCCAAGGGGATAAAAGGTGGTGCGACCATTTTTCGGATCCCAGTTGAACCGGATTCTGATTCCACTGGGGGAGATGGCGTCGAACCTAGTTCCTGGCGCGCCCTGCTTAAACGCCTCGGTCACCTCGTACTCGATGCGCGCCTGGGACCACGAGGGTGGGAAGAACGTCGATTCTCGGGGCTTGTCCACCCACTGCCCCTTGCTGGCATCAAAGATCTGCACTGGGGCTTCGTAGGTGCCATTGGGATGGTAGATGACTTGGGCGTCTGGTTTGATGCGCGCTGTTCCATCGGCGGCGAACTCGGCATGGTAGCCGGTGGCCTTGTGGTTCTTGTTGATCTCGCCGGCCAGCACGTGGTTCATGTCGAAGTTGTACTGTTGCAAGACGCTGCGATCGGTCTTGGCCAGGTACTCGGCATCGCGGCTGGTGTCAGGGACGATCTTCGTCCAGTGGCTCAGCTCTGAGTTGAGGTGTGCGGCGTTCAGGGCGCTGGGGGCTGTGGCGGCCTCGGTGGGCGTGGCCACGGGTTTGATGGTGTTGGCCCCCTTGAAGAACTGCGTCAGCGCCTCCACCGAAGGCTCGCCGACCTTCTTGACGAGCCCGCCTGCCACGGGCACCACACCGACGGCGGCCCAGAAGCGGCTGGCCTCTTCGCCGGTGACGGAGCTCTTGCCGGTGAGCAGTTGCACGAAGGACTCGCCCGTGCCATAGACCGGGGCGAGTTCGAGCAGCGTCTGGGTGAGTTGCTGGGCCTGCTCGGGCGTGAGCGTGGAGCGGCTGGCCAGGGTGCTGAGGTTGAGCGAGCGCTCCAGCGTGGCCACCTGCCGGTCGATGCGATCAAAGTCGGCCTGCGTGCAGTGCGGGCCGCATTCGCGCATCAGCCGGGCGTTCTCCTGGCTGACCGCCCGGCGCACGGGTTGGGAGGGTGAGGGAGGTTTCGAGAAGTGCCCGATGGCAAGGTGTTTCAATCTCCCGGGTTCCGGTCACGAAAGAGGAAGGCCCTCATGCGGCGAACAGCTTTTTGAAGGGCGAGTTCGCCCGGTTCGCCCAAACCAGTCATCTTGGCTTGGGCATCGTAACCAGCATAAGCCACCATAAGGCCACCAACCAGCGATACCCAGTACCATCCTTTGGATGGATTGTCCAAAAATAACCAAGGGCCGAGACCCAGAATTAGCCCGACCAATGCCAGTAGTGTCGTCAGGCGAACTTTCATTATTTTGTTCATGATAATCCATCGATTTTGTCGCGAGCATGATCTAGCTGTCGGGCCTCGAATGATTCCTGACCTGTTTTGAGAACAGATGAGGATGCGATCCGCGCGCTGGCCTACTTGGGCCAACAAGAGTTGCATGAAGACATCGCGCTCATCGCTTTCGAAAGACTGATCTAATCTTCCGAACTGAATCCTTGAGGAACTCGTCTCCTGGGTTGCCTCGCTTTAGGAGATCAGACAACGCATCAGCACGAGAAATTCCTGCTAATACCGCGCCAGCGATCAATAGGAAAAAAGTCAGTGTATTTGCCTTATCAAGCAAATACCATGGCCCAACCATGAGTGCAATGCCGGTGATGCCTATGGGAAGGTCTGCAAAACCTCGGCACCTCTGCTCCGATGTGAGACATTGACGGCATGAAGCAAATGAGCCTGGGCGAGAGCGGATTCGAGCGCAAGACCAAGAGGACGCGCAAGCGCGAGTT
>NZ_JBKBVU010000080.1:0-13478 GCF_046289365.1 Caldimonas sp.
CGTTGAAGAAGACGATGAAGAACACCAGCGTCACGCCCAGCGCCACTTTGGAGCCGATGCCCAGCCCGAACCACACCGCGAAGATGGGCGCGAGGATCACGCGCGGCATCGAGTTGGCGGCCTTGATGTAGGGGTCGAGGATGGCCGCGGCCATGGGGCTGAGCGCGAGCCACAGGCCCATGGTCAGGCCCAGCACCGTGCCGATGCCGAAGGCCAGCAGGGTTTCGACCAGCGTGATCCACAGGTGCTGGTAGATGTCGGCCGTCACAAAAAACCAGTCCCAGATGCGGCCGAAGATCTTCAGCGGCTCGCCGAAGAAGAAGGCGGCCTGCTGGTCGTTGTCGAAGATGAAGTTGGGCAGCAGGCCCGGCTTGGTCATCACATGCCAGAAGCCGAAGACCACGACGAGCACGCCCAGCTGCCACACGCGCAGGGTCCGGGGGCTGGGTTTGATGAGGTTCCACATGGTGTTCAAGCCGCCAGTTGCTGCCGGTAGCCCTTGAGGACCTCCTCGCGCAGCACGTCCCAGATGGCCTGGTGCAGTTCGATGAAGCGCGGGGTCACGCGCACTTCGGCCACGTCGCGCGGACGGTCGAGGTCGATGGTGAATTCGCCGATCGGGTGCGAGCCGGGGCCGGCGCTGAGCACCACCACGCGGTCGCTCATCGCGATGGCTTCGTCCAGGTCGTGAGTGATGAAGAGCACGGCCTTTTTCTTTTCAGCCCACAGTTGCAGTACCTCGTTTTCCATCAGCTGGCGCGTCTGGATGTCCAGGGCCGAGAAGGGCTCGTCCATCAGGATGATGTCGGGGTCGAGCACCAGGGTCTGCGCGAGGCTGGTGCGCTTGCGCATGCCGCCCGAGAGTTGATGCGGGTAGCGGTCGCCGAAGCCGCCCAGCCCGACGCGCTTGAGCCAGTGCTCGGCCTGCTCGCGTGCATCGGGCACGCCGCGGAACTCGAGCCCGGCCATCACGTTCTCGACCGCCGTGCGCCAGGGCATCAGCGAGTCGGCCTGGAACATGTAGCCGGCGCGTGTGTTGATGCCTTCCAGCGGCTGGCCGAACACCTCGACGCGGCCACTGCTGGCCGCCAACATGCCCGCGCCCACGTTCAGCAGCGTGCTCTTTCCGCAGCCCGTGGGGCCCACCACCGAGACGAACTCGCCAGGCGCGATGTTCAGCGTGACATCGCGCACCGCCGTGTAGCGCTGCGTCTTGTCGTCCCGGCTGACGAAGGTGCAGGTGATGTCCTGCAGCGAAAGCGCCGGCGCCGTCATGCCTTCGGGTACTTCGCGTTGGCCTTCTTCACGAAGTCGTTGGTGTAGACGGCCTTGAGGTCGAACTGCACGTTGTTGAGCGACTCGTCGATGCTGCGCAGCGCGCGCAGCGCGGTCTCGGCGCCGGCCTCAGGAATGCTGCCGTCGGGCGAGAGCGCCCCCTTGGCGGCCAGGAAGGCATCGATGTAGACCGCGCGGTCGCCCAGCAGGTAGCTCTCGGGCACGGCCTTGACGATGTCGGAGGGGCCGGCCTGCTGGATCCACTTGTTGGCGCGCACGATGGCATTGGTGAGCGCCTGGGCCGTGTTGGGGTGGCGGTCGAGGAAGGCCTGCGGCGCATAGAGGCACCCTGCGGGCATGGGGCCGCCGAAGACCTGGTCGGCTTCCTTCACGACGCGGGTGTCGGTGACGATTCTCAGGTCGCCCGAGCGCTGCAGCAGCGTGATCACCGGGTCGAGGTTGGAGATGGCGTCGATCTGGCCCGAGCGCATCGCCGCCACCGCGCCGCTGGACGCGCCCACGCCGATGATGGACACGTCGCTGGGCTTGAGGCCGGCCTTGGCCAGCACGAAGTTGACCATCACGTTGGTGGACGAGCCCGGCGCGGTCACGCCGATCTTCTTGCCCTTGAGGTCGGCCACCGACTTGAAATTGGGCATCGTCTTCGGGTTGACGCCCAGCACGATCTGCGGCGCGCGGCCCTGCAGCACGAAGGCGCGCATGCGCTGGCCCTTGGCCTGCATGTTGATGGTGTGCTCGAAGGCGCCCGAGACCACGTCGGCGCTGCCGCCCACCACGGCCTGCAGGGCGCGCGAGCCGCCGGCGAAGTCGGCAATCGTCAGGTCCAGACCCTCGTCCTTGAAGTAGCCCAGGGTTTCGGCCACCGTCAGCGGCAGGTAGTACAGCAGGTTTTTGCCGCCCACGGCGATGGTCATCCTGGGTTTTTCGAGGGCCTGGGCCTGCACCAGCGCGGGAAAGGCCAGGGCGGCCGCCGACGCGGTGGATGCGGCGAGAAAACTGCGGCGCTTCATGGTGTGTCTCCTGTCGTTGGATCGTTCCGTTCAGAAGCAATCTGTCATGGTTCACTGTAATGGCCGCGCCCCGGCAGGGCTGTACGTGCTTGTCCGGAGGCCCTCGTGCGCAGCACGCACAGGCCGGGCGCGGCACAATCGACGGCCATGGCACGCCCCCTCACCCTCATCACCGGCGCCAGCCGCGGCATCGGTGCGGCCACCGCGCTGGCCTGCGCCCGCGAGGGCCATGACGTCGTCATCCACTACGCACGCGACGAGCAGGCCGCGCGGGCCGTGGCCGCCCAGGTGGTGGCCCTGGGCGTGCGGGCCTTGCTGGCCCAGGCCGACGTGGCGGTGGAGGCCGACGTGGTGCGTCTCTTCGAGACCATCGACCGCGAGGCCGGGCGCCTCACCGGCCTCGTGAACAACGCCGGCATCGTGGGCGCGAAGGCCCGCCTGGACGAGGTCGATGCCGAGCGGCTGCAGCGCATGTTCGCCACCAATGTCTACGGCAGCATCTGGTGCACCCAGCAGGCGGTGCGTCGCATGAGCACCCGCCATGGCGGCGCCGGCGGGGCCATCGTCAACGTCTCCTCGGTGGCTGCGCGCCTGGGCAGCCCGGGCGAGTACGTGGACTATGCCGCCAGCAAGGGCGCGATCGACACGCTCACGATCGGCCTGGCCAAGGAGGTGGCCGCCGAAGGCGTGCGCGTGAACGGCGTGCGCCCAGGCATCACCGACACCGGCATCCACGCCAGCGGCGGCCAGCCCGACCGGGCTTGGCGGCTGGCACCGCTGATCCCGATGCAGCGCCCCGGGCGCCCCGAGGAGGTGGCGCAGGCCATCGTCTGGTTGCTGTCGGAGGCGGCCAGCTACACGACCGGTGCGATCATCGACGTGGGCGGCGGACGCTGAGCGTTGGCGCCGGGCCGCTCGACCCACCCGCACCAGGCCGTTGCGCCACGCGTGGCCAAACCCCCGCTCAAACGTCAGAATGCCCCGCCATGGACCTGCTCAAGCCCCTGATCGCCCTGTTGGCCATCGTCAACCCGATCGGCGTGGTGCCTTTCTTCATCCACTTCACCCAGGGCTTCACCGAGGCGCAGCGGCGCCGCACGATCCGGGTGAGTGCCTTCACGGCCTTCCTCGTCGTCTCGATCAGTGCGCTGGCGGGCCTGCGCATCATCGAGTTCTTCGGCATTTCGATCGCCTCGTTCCAGGTGGGCGGCGGCATGCTGCTGCTGATCAGTGCGCTGCAGATGCTGCAAGCGCAACAGGCCGAGACGCGCAAGGAGGACGTGGACGAAGGAGAGACGAAAGCCGACGCAGGTGCCAGCATCGCAGTGGTGCCGCTGACCATCCCGCTGCTGACCGGCCCGGCTACGATATCGACGATGGTGATCTACGCCCAGCAGACGCGCCACTGGTGGCAATTGGCCGTGCTGGTGGGCTATGGGGTGGTGATCGGCGTGGCGGCTTTCCTGGCGTTGTCGGCCGCCGGACGCATCGCACGCCTGCTCGGGCGCACCGGCATCAACGTGATGACCCGGCTGATGGGGCTGATCCTGGCCGCACTGGCCGTGGAGATCATGGCCGAGGGGCTGCTTAAGCTGTTCCCAGCCTTGGCTGGCGCTACTTGAGGCGCAGGCCAGCGCCGTCGTAGACCTGTACCTCGATGGGGATGCCCGCCCCCACGCTCTGGGTCACGGTGCAAAACGCCTCGAATTGCGACAGCGCACGCTCCAGATGATCGATCTGGGCGGCCGGCACGCCCAGATGCACGACGGCGCGCATCTTCAGCACGCGCAGCCGACCCTCGGCGTTGCGGCCCACGTCGGCCGTGACCTGCGCACGCAAAGGCTCGGGCGACTGCTTGTACTTGCGCAAGGCAAACAGCAGGGAGTCGCTCAAGCAGTTGCCCACGGCCGCAGCCAGCAGCTGCACCGGCGAGGGCCCGGCGCCGCCGCCCAGCGGCGCGGGCTCATCGGCCAGGAGTCCCGGCACACCGGCGCCGAACTCGATATGGAAGCGATAGTCCTGTTGCTGTTGCAGCGAGACGGTGATGACGGCATCGCTCATGCGGCCCTCACAGCGCATTGACCGGGATCTTGAGATACGACACGCCATTAGCCTCGGGCGGGGGCAGTTCGCCGGCACGGATGTTCACCTGCACCGACGGCAGGATCAGCGTGGGCATCTCCAACGTGGCGTCTCGCTTGGTGCGCATCTCGACGAAGGCCTCTTCGCTGACGCCATCGTGGATGTGGATGTTGTGCGCGCGCTGCTCGGCCACCGTGGACTCCCAGGCAGGCGCGCGACCCGGCGGGGGATAGTCGTGGCACATGTACAGGCGAGTGTGCGGCGGCAGGCTCAGCAGTTTGCGCACCGAACGGTACAAGGCATGCGCATCACCGCCCGGGAAATCGCAACGGGCCGTGCCCACATCGGGCATGAACAAGGTGTCGCCGACGAACACGGCATCGCCCACCTGGTAGGCCATGCACGCCGGGGTGTGACCAGGCACCGACAAGGCTCGGGCCTGCAGCTCGCCGATCGTGAAGGTCTCTTCGTCTTGCCACAGGTGGTCGAACTGCGCCCCATCGGTGCGGAATTGGGGCTCCAAATGGAACACCCGCTTGAACACATCTTGCACCTTCGTGATGGCCGCACCGATGGCAATGCGTCCCCCAAGCTCGCGCCGGATGTACGGCGCGGCCGACAAATGATCGGCGTGGGCGTGGGTTTCGAGGATCCATTGCACCGTCAGGCCCTGCTCGCGCACGAAAGCTATCAGGCGGTCGGCCGAAACGGTACGGGTGCGTCCGGACTTCGGATCGAAATCCAGCACCGAATCGATCACCGCTGCATGTCCGCCCGGGCGGTCATAGACGACATAGCTCACCGTCCAGGTGGCTGGGTCGAAGAAGGCTTGCACTTGGGGCTGCATCAGAAGGCTCCGCAAAGAAGTGTCGATGCGATCAATATATTGACTGATAGTTTGTTTGTCAATATACTATTGTCAACGAAACTGATAGGAGGTCCTGTGCATCCCGATCTCGCTTTGGACCCGCAGCGCGTGCGCGCCGCGGCCGATGCCGCCTGTCGCTTGATGAAGGTCTTGTCCAACCCCGACCGGCTCTTGCTGTTGTGCGAGCTGTCACAAGGCGAGCGCCGCGTCGGGGAATTGGAGGCCTTGTGCGGCATCACCCAGCCCACGCTGTCGCAGCAGCTGGGCGTCTTGCGCGACGAGGGCCTGGTGGCCACGCGCCGCGAGGGCAAGCACATCCATTACCGCATCGAAAGCCCCCAGGCCCTGGCCGTGATGCGGGTGTTGTACGAACAGTTTTGCCAGTGAGGTTTGAATGATCACGATCGATTGGACGCATTTCACCCCGTGGATGTCTTTGGCCGGCGGCCTGTTGCTGGGTGTGGCGGCGGCTTTGTTCATCCTGCTCAATGGGCGGGTGCTGGGCGTCAGCGGCATCGTGGCGGGCTTGCTGCGACCGCGCCGCGGCGACACGAGCTGGCGATGGGCTTTCGTGCTGGGCCTGTTGGCTGCGCCCGCCGTCTACGCCGGGCTGGCCCCGCTGCCCGAGGCGCGCATCGACGCCAGTTGGGGCGTGCTGGTGATCGCCGGATTGCTGGTCGGTGTGGGCACCCGCTACGGCGCGGGCTGCACCAGCGGGCACGGCGTGTGCGGGCTGTCGCGCCTGTCGCCGCGCTCGCTGGTGGCCACGCTGGCCTTCATGGGCACCGGCTTTCTCACCGTGTATGTCGTTCGTCACCTGTTCGCCTGAGGCTGGAGGGACTCTCTCATGCAACGCTTGACTGAATTCGCCGTGGGCCTGCTGTTCGGGCTGGGCCTCATCCTGTCGGGCATGACCGATCCGGGCAAAGTGCTGGGCTTTTTGGATCTGTTCGGGGCCTGGGACCCCTCGCTCGCCTTCGTGATGGGCGGGGCCATCCTGGTGGGTGTGGGCGCCTTTGCCGTGGCCAAGCGCCGCACCACCAGCTTCCTGGGCGGCGCCATGCACCTGCCCCAGCGACGCGACATCGACCGCCGCCTCGTCGTGGGCAGCCTCACCTTCGGTGTGGGCTGGGGTCTGGCAGGCTTCTGCCCGGGCCCGGCGCTGGTGTCTCTGGGGGCGCTGCAGCCCAAGGCGGTGGTGTTCGTGGTGGCGATGCTGGCCGGCATGGCCCTCTACGAGTTCGCGCAGGCCGCCCGTGAGAAGCGGGCCGCGGCCGCCTGACACAGGCGGTCCATGCGCGCCCTGCCCGCCTGGCTGCGTGAGTACCGCCGCGAATGGCTGGCGGGCGATCTCACGGCCGGCCTCATCGTCACGGTGATGCTGATCCCGCAGAGCCTGGCCTATGCCTTGCTCGCAGGCCTGCCTGCGCAGGTGGGCCTCTACGCCAGCCTGCTGCCTCTGGTGGCCTATGCGCTGGTGGGCTCGAGCATGACCTTGGCCGTCGGCCCGGTGGCGGTGGCCTCGCTGATGACCGCCAGCGCCCTGCAGCCGCTGGCGGTCCCCGGCTCGCCCGAGTACGTGGCGCTGGCCATGCAGCTGGCCCTGCTGTCCGGGGTGATGCTGCTGGCCTTCGGCGCGCTGCGCCTGGGCTTCCTCGCGCACTTCCTCAGCCACCCGGTCATCAGCGGCTTCATCACCGGCTCGGCCGTGGTGATCGCCGTGGGGCAGCTGCCGCACCTGCTGGGCGTGAAGGTCCAGGCCCACGGGGTGTGGGAGACGCTCGCCGCGCTGGCGCAGGCCTTGCCGCAGACCCAGCCGGTCACCCTGGCCCTGGGTGGGGGCAGCGTGCTGTTCCTGTGGCTCGCGCGGCGCTTCCTGGCGCAGGGCCTGGCCCGGCTGGGCCTGCCTGCCGGTGCGGCAGAGCTGCTGGCCAAGCTGGCGCCGATGGCGGCCGTGCTCGTGACCACGGCCCTGGTGGCCGCGCTGGGCCTGGCCGAGACCGCCGGGGTGCGCATCGTGGGGGCCGTGCCCCAGGGCCTGCCTTCGCTGGCGGTGCCCCTGCCCCGCCTGGAAACCCTCGGGCCGCTGCTGCTGCCCGCGCTGCTGATCTCGCTGGTGGGTTTTGTCGAAAGCGTGTCCGTGGCGCAGTCGCTGGCGCTCAAGCGGCAAGAGCGCATCCGGCCCGACCGCGAGCTGCTCGGCCTGGGCGCAGCCAACCTGGCCAGCGCCATCTCTGGGGGCTATCCGGTCACCGGCGGTTTCGCGCGCTCGGTGGTGAACTTCGCGGCCGGCGCCCGCACGCCGCTGGCCGGCGTGATCTCCGCAGCCCTGATGGCCCTTGTGGTGGCAGCCTTCACCGGCCTCTTCCACCACCTGCCCCAGGCCGTGCTGGCGGCCACCATCATCGTCGCCGTGACGTCGCTGATCGACACCCACACGCTGAAGGAGGCTTGGCGCTATGACCGCGGCGACGCGCTGTCGCTCATCGCCACCGCCGCCGGGGTGATCGCCCTGGGCGTGGAAGCCGGCATTGCCATCGGCGTGGCCTGTTCGCTGGGGGTGCTGGTGTGGCGCAGCAGCCACCCGCACATCGCGGTGGTGGGCCGCGTGCCGGGCACCGAGCACTTCCGCAACGTCGAGCGCCACCGGGTCGAGACGGTGCCGGGCCTGCTGGCCCTGCGCGTGGACGAAAGCCTGTACTTCGCCAATGCCGCCGTGATCGAGGATCACATCGAAGCCCATCTGGCCGCCGATCCCGGCATCCGCCAGGTGCTGTTGGTATGCCCGGCCGTGAACCTGATCGACACCACTGCGCTGGGCGTGCTCACCGAACTGCAACGCAGCCTGGCGCGCCGCGGCATCGCGCTGTCGCTCTCGGAGGTCAAGGGCCCGGTGATGGACCGGCTGCGCGGCACGCCGCTGGGCCAGGCGCTCGAAGGGCGGATCCACCTGAGCACCCACGAGGCCTTCGAGCAGGCCCGGCGCATGCTGGGCGCCGTCTGAGCTTCAGCGTGCCACCGGCACCCAGGCCTGCAGGTGCGGCAGCATCGCGCGGTAGGGGGCGAGCAGCACCAGGGCCATCAGCCACTTCACGGCCAGATCGCCTGCGCCCAGCATGAGCCAGTCGAATTCGCTGCCGGCAAAGGCGATGTAGAAGAAGATCGCCGTGTCGATCACCGAGGCCAGCAGCGAGCCGATCAGCGGCGCCTTCCACCAGCTCGCCTGGCGCAGGCGGTTGAAGACGGCGATGTCCAGCGCCTGGGCCGCCAGGAAGGCCGTGCCCGAGGCCAGCGCGATGCGCCAAGGCGCCAGCGCCAGCGACACGACGACGGCGATCACGAAGCCCACGGCCGCCACCTTGCGCGCGGCCGCCGGGCCCACGGCGCGGTTGGTGAGGTCGGTGACGAGGAAGATCAGTGGATAGGTGAAGGCCCCCCAGGTGAGCCAGTCGTTGATGACGAACTGGACCAGCAGGTTGGAGAGCACGATCACCGCCGCCATCGCGAGGATGGGGCGCCAGAGAGGGCGGAGGTCTTGGACGAGGGACATAACAGGCGTGATTGTCGCGCGGCGCAAGTGGTCCTGGCGCGATTCACCCATTGTTCATTCAGATGAACAATGAGGTCAGCCATCCGCACCGCCCAGGGCCGCCGCCGCGGCGTGTCGCGCTCTAGACTAGGGCTGCTGCAACAGGAGGTGGAGCATGAGGCCAACGACGAACGGTCTGCAGTTCGACTACGTCATCGTCGGCGCCGGCACGGCGGGCTGCCTGCTGGCCAACCGGCTCAGCGCCGATGCGTCCAAGCGCGTGCTGCTCCTGGAAGCCGGCGGGCGCGACAACTACCACTGGATCCACATCCCGGTGGGCTACCTCTACTGCATCGGCAACCCGCGCACCGACTGGCTCTATCAGACCGAGCCCGATGCCGGTCTGAACGGCCGCCGGCTGCGCTACCCGCGCGGCAAGGTGCTGGGCGGCTGCTCCAGCATCAACGGCATGATCTACATGCGCGGTCAGTCGCGCGACTACGACCTGTGGGCCCGTCTCACCCGTGACGACGCCTGGCGCTGGGAGGTCTGCCTGCCCTTCTTCAAGCTGCACGAGGACCACTGGCGCCTGGACCAGCCCGACCCTGGCAACCCCGGGTTCCGGCAACTGCACGGCCACGGCGGCGAATGGCGCGTGGAAAGGCAGCGCCTGCGCTGGGAGGTGCTCGACGCTTTCGCGCAGGCCGCGCAGCAGGCCGGCATCCCGGCCACCGACGACTTCAACCGTGGCACCAACGAGGGTGTGGGCTACTTCGAGGTGAACCAGCGCCGCGGCTGGCGCTGGAACACCACCAAGGCCTTCCTGCGCCCGGCGCTGAGCCGCCCCAACCTGACAGTGTGGACGCACGCCCAGGCCAGCCGCCTGCTGCTGGAGCGCAGGCCCGACGGCCGCTGGCACGCCCGGGGCGTCGAGGTGCACACCCGTCATGGCGTGCAGCAGGTGCAGGCCGCTCGCGAGGTGCTGCTCACCGCCGGCGCCATCGGCACGCCGCAACTGCTGCAGCTCTCGGGCATCGGGCCCGGCGCCTGGCTGCGCGACCATGGCATCGAGCTGCGCCACGAGCTCCCCGGCGTGGGCGAGAACCTGCAGGACCACCTGCAGATCCGCGCGGTGTTCTCGGTGCAGGGCGTGACCACGCTGAACACCCTGGCGAACTCGCTGTGGGGCAGGCTGCGCATCGGCCTGGAATACGCCTTCAAGCGCAGCGGGCCGATGAGCATGGCGCCCTCGCAACTGGGCGCGTTCACGCGCTCGTCACCGGCGCACGACTGGCCCAATGTGGAATACCACGTGCAGCCGCTCTCGCTCGAGGCCTTCGGCGAGCCGCTGCATCGCTTCGATGCCTTCACCGCCAGCGTGTGCAACCTCAACCCCACCAGCCGCGGGCACGTGCGCATCCGCTCGCCGCGCTTCGAGGACGCCCCGCGCATCGCACCGAACTATCTTTCCACGCCCGAAGACCGCCAGGTGGCCGCCGACTCGCTGCGCCTGACGCGGCGCATCGTGGCCCAGCCGGCGCTGGCGAAGTACCGGCCGCAGGAAGTCAAGCCCGGCGTGCAGTTCCAAAGCGATGAAGAACTGGCCCGCCTGGCCGGCGACATCGCCACCACCATCTTCCACCCGGTGGGCACCTGCCGCATGGGCACGGCCGACGACCCCGGCGCCGTGGTCGATGCCCGCTTGCGCGTGCGCGGCGTGGCCGGCCTGCGCGTGGTGGACGCGAGCGTGATGCCCACCATCACCAGCGGCAACACCAATGCGCCCACGTTGATGATCGCCGAGCGTGCCGCGCAGTGGATCGCCGAGGCCCACCGCTAACATTCCCCCATGTTCACGCTGTTTGCCGCTGCCTTCGTGCTGGGCCTGGTCTTCAACGCCGCGCCCGGCGCCGTCTTTGCCGAAACCGTGCGCCAGGGCCTGCGCGGCGGCTTCCGTCCGGCCTTTGCGGTGCAGGTGGGCTCGCTGGTGGGCGACGGGGTGTGGGCCGTGCTGGGCCTGGCCGGCGTGGGCGTGCTGCTGCAGGTGCAGGCGCTGCGCTGGCCCATCGGCCTGGCCGGCGTGGCCTATCTGGCCTGGCTGTCATGGGACGCCTGGCGCTCGGCCAGCCACGAGCTCCACCTCGATGTGGCCGGCGCGCCGCGTGCCAGCACCTCGCGGGCGCTGCGCTCGGGCGTGACGCTGTCGCTCACCAACCCCCACAACATCGCCTTCTGGGCGGCCCTGGGCAGCGCGCTGGGCGCCGTGGGCGTGCAGCAGCCCACGGCGGCCGACTACGGCCTCTTCCTCGCCGGCTTCATGGCCTCGTCGGTGCTGTGGTGCTTCGTCTGCGCCGCCATCGTCGACCGGCTGTTCCGTCGGGCCGGGGCCCGCTGGGCGCGCATCACCTACCGGCTGTGCGCGCTGGCCTTCCTGGCGCTGGCCCTGGCCTCGCTGCGCGATCTGCTGGCATCGCCCGCTCAACCGCCGGCCGCCTCGCCCGCCGCACTGGAGCGTCGGCTGTAGCCCCCTGGGAAACCGCGCTCGCCCGCCCCCCAGGCCGGCCCGCCAGGGTGTGACATATTGCACACTTGATCACTCTGGTGCACGATGGGGCCCGGAACCAGGCCCACCGCCCCAGGAGACAAGGCGACATGCTCGGCCGGATCATCGTCAATATCGCACTGGCGCTCGCCCTCGGCGGAGCCGGGGGCTATCTGCTGGCCCAGGATGCCCTGTTCCTGCCGGCCAAGGTGCACCCCACGGCCGGCACGCTCTTTGCCGGCTGGTCGCTGTGGTCCTTGGCGGTGACGCTGTTTGCGCTGGCCGGCTTTGCCGCGCTTGCCGCCCGCGATTGGTGGGCCGTGCGCCGCCGGCACGCGCCGCTGCCCACGCGCCTGAGCCGCCTGATGCGCTATGCCCTGACCCTGCTGCTGGCCGCATCGAGCCTGGCCCTGGCCTTCGCGACGGCCGAGGACTTCCAAGCCCCGCCCGACACGGTACAGCCCCTGCCGGTGCGCGGGGTCGTGACCTGACGGCCCCGCGTGCCGATCATCGCGCCGCTGCGCTCGCCCCCGAACGGGTCGGCCACTGACATCGTCTCCTGGGCCCCTTCGGCCATAGCGCGCGCCATCACCACCACGTCGGGCACGCAGATCGGCGCCGTCCAGCCCAAGCCGTCGGGGGGCCAAGCGGTCGGCTGCCGGAGGGGGTCGCTGACACCTGCCTACCTCGACACGATCAACCGCAGCCCCAGCCCCACGAAAACGACGCCGGCGATGCGGTCGAGCCACAGGCCGATGCGCGGGGTTTTCTGCAGCCGCTGGCCGATGGAGCCCGAAAACAGCCCCAGCAGCGAAAACAGGATCGCGGCCTGCACTGTGAAGACGAGGCCGAGCTGCGCCATCTGCCAGCCGATCTGGCCGTTCGCGGGCACGACGAACTGCGGCAGGAAGGACAGGAAGAACAGCACCACCTTGGGGTTGATCGCATTGGCGAACACGCCCTTGAAGAAGAGCCGCGCCAGCGATTGGTCACCGAGGCCGCCACGCACCACCTGCACCCCGCCGCGGCTGCGCAGCGCCTGGAGGCCCAGCCAGATCAGGTAGAGCCCGCCGCCGATTCGCAGCGCCAGGAAGGCCATCGGCGAGGCCGCGATCACCGCGCTCACGCCGATGACGGCCAGCGCCGTGTGGCTCAGGCAGCCCAGTGCACAGCCCAGGCCAAACGCCACCCCGTGGCGCCGCCCTTTCGACAAGCCCATGCCCAGCACCATGAGGTTGTCCGGGCCCGGCGAGGCGGTGATGAGGACGGCGGCCAGGAGGAAGCCGAAGAACTGTTCGGGGGTGAGCATGGTCGGGCAGGCTTACTTCACCCTGTACAGCGCGCAGAGCTTGTTGCCGTCCGGGTCCCGGACGTAGGCCAGATGCATCGCGCCCAACGTGTCTTCGCGCAGCCCCGGCGGATCTTCGATCGACGTTCCGCCGTGCGCCACAGCCGTGTCGTGGAACTGGCGCACCTGCTCGGGCGACGCGCACTTGAAGCCGATGGTCCCGCCATTCGCAGCGGTGGCCGGCTCGCCGTTGATCGGCTCGCTCACGCAAAAAGTGGCGCCGTTGTGCCTGTAGAACAAGCGCGTCTGTCCGGTGCGGTTCCGGTGCCGGAAGGGCTCTGCTGCGCCCAGCACACCCAACACGGCGTCATAGAACCTCTTCGAACGTTCGATGTCGTTGGATCCGACCATCACGTGGCTGAACATGGGCTGTCTCCTGAATCGTCCTGGGGTGGAAGGTGGCCGGCCGCGCGAGTGGCCGACACTTCAAGATTGTCGCCCGACTGCCGCCGCGAGATCAGGAAGTCGATCCGCACACCCCCCCGAAGGGGCGCCTGCGGATGCGCGCGCGGGTGCGGCGCTTGGTACGGTTGCGCGGCCGTTTTGGGCCTCGTCCTCGCCCCAGGGCCGGCGCTCGAGCCGATGATGGCGTTCTTGGTCGAACTCGGCGCTGCGATGAGGCTGGCGTTCGAGCAGGTGGCGGAACTTGCAGATCGTGGTGGCGTCGGGGGACGATCATCAGCTCGAACACCCGGGCCACGGGAGCCGATCGCCCATGGCCCTTTCCCGGCGAGGTTCAGCGCGCAGCGGCCACTCGCGCCGCACGGGCGCGCGCCATCACCTCGGCCCGCAACGGGTCATCT
>NZ_JBKBVU010000308.1:0-2453 GCF_046289365.1 Caldimonas sp.
CAGCGCAACGCCGAGGCGTCGGGGGCGGCCCATGCGGTGGCCCAGGAGGCCATGGCCGGCGCGCAGCGCGGGGGCGCGACGGTCGAGCGCGTCGTCGCCACCATGGCCGACATCGAGACATCGAGCCGCCGCATTGCGGAGATCACGGGTCTGATCGATGGCATCGCCTTCCAGACCAACATCCTGGCCCTCAACGCGGCGGTCGAGGCGGCGCGGGCGGGCGAGGCCGGGCGCGGGTTCGCCGTGGTGGCGGCGGAGGTTCGGTCACTGGCCCAACGCAGCGCAGACGCGGCGCGGCAGATCAAGGAGCTGATCACCGCCAGCGTGGAGCGGGTGTCGCAGGGCACGGCACTCGTGCACGACGCGGGCGTGGCGATCCGCGACATGGTCGAGGGCGTCCAGCGCCTGGGCGGGCTGGTGGCGGAGATGAATGCCGCCAGCCGCGACCAGGCGGCCAGCATCGATCAGGTGGGCGCGGCGGTGGGGCAGATCGACCAGGGGACACAGCAAAACGCCGCCCTGGTCGAAGAAATCGCCGCGGCCGCCTCGAGCCTGCGCCAACAGGCCAATGACCTGGTGGCCGCCGTGTCGCGCTTTCGCGTGTCCTGAGCTTACAGGTTATCCAGGAAGCTGCGCAGCTTCTCCGACCGGCTCGGGTGCTTGAGCTTGCGGATCGCCTTGGCTTCGATCTGGCGGATGCGCTCGCGCGTGACGTCGAACTGCTTGCCGACCTCCTCCAGCGTGTGGTCGGTGGACATCTCGATGCCGTAGCGCATGCGCAGCACCTTGGCCTCGCGCGGGGTCAGGGTGTCCAGGATCTCCTTGACCACGTCGCGCAGACCGGCCTGCATCGCGGCGTCCATCGGCGCCACGTTGGCCGTGTCCTCGATGAAGTCGCCCAGGTGGCTGTCGTCGTCGTCCCCGATGGGGGTTTCCATCGAGATCGGCTCCTTGGCGATCTTCATGATCTTGCGGATCTTGTCCTCCGGCATGTCCATCTTTTCCGCCAGGATGGAGGCGTCCGGCTCGACGCCGAACTCCTGCAGGTGCTGGCGGCTGATGCGGTTCATCTTGTTGATCGTCTCGATCATGTGCACCGGGATGCGGATGGTGCGCGCCTGGTCGGCGATCGAGCGCGTGATGGCCTGCCGGATCCACCACGTGGCGTAGGTAGAAAACTTGTAGCCGCGGCGGTATTCGAACTTGTCCACCGCCTTCATCAGGCCAATGTTGCCCTCCTGGATCAGGTCCAGGAACTGCAGGCCCCGGTTGGTGTACTTCTTGGCGATCGAGATCACCAGGCGCAGGTTGGCCTCGATCATCTCGCGCTTGGCATCGCGGGAGGTGGCCTCGCCTTCGTTCATGCGCTTGTGAACCGCCTTGAGCTGATCCAGCGGAATCACCACCTGGTTCTGCAGGTCGATCAGGCGCTGTTGCAGTTCCTGAATGGCGGGGATGTTGCGCCCGAGCACCGCGCTCCAGGGCTTGCCAGCCGCGGCCTGCCGCTCCACCCACTGCAGGTTGAGCAGGTTGGGGGGGAAGTCCGCGATGAACTTCTCCTGCGGCATCCCGCACTTGTCGACGATGATGCGGCGCAGTTCGCGCTCCACCTTGCGCACCGTATCGACCTGCTGGCGCACCTTGTCGCACAGCGTCTCGATGGCCTTGGCCGTGAAGCGGATGGTCATCAGCGTTTCAGTGATGCGTGCCTGCACAGCCTGATAGCGTGGCGAGCCCCAGCCGTCTTGCTCGTAGACCTGGCGTAGCTCGTCGAACAGCGTGCGGATGGCGTCGAAGCGCTCCAGCGCCTCGCGCTTGAGCTCCTCCATCTTGCGCGTCAGTGCCTTGGAGCCACCCTTGCCGTCGTCGTCGTCCTCGTAGTCGTCGAAATCCTCCTCCGCGACGTAGTCGTCCGCCTCGTCGGCATCGGCAAACCCGTCCACGATGGCCGAGATGATCGTCTTGCCTTCGCGGATTTCCTCCGCCATCGAGAGGATGTCGTGGATGATCGCCGGCGACTCGGAAATCGCGGCCATCATCTCGTGCAGCCCGCTTTCGATGCGCTTGGCGATTTCGATCTCGCCCTCGCGCGTGAGCAGCTCCACGGTGCCCATTTCGCGCATGTACATGCGCACCGGGTCGGTGGTGCGGCCGAATTCGCTGTCCACGGTGGACAGGGCCGCCTCGGCTTCCTCCTCGGCCTCCTCCTCGGTGGTCACGGCGGTGGGTGCGCCGGTCAGCAGCAGGGTTTCGGCATCCGGCGTCTGGTCATAAACCGCCACCCCCATGTCGTTGAGCAGCGAGACGACCACTTCCAGCGTTTCCTGCTCGACCAGCTTGTCGGGCAGGTGGTCGTTGATTTCGCCATGGGTCAGGTAGCCGCGGGTCTTGCCCAGCTTGATCAGCTGTTTGAGCTTTTCGCGGCGCAGCTTGGCTTCTTCCTCGGTCAGCAC
>NZ_JBKBVU010000081.1:0-13374 GCF_046289365.1 Caldimonas sp.
CCAGGCCACGATGGAGGCGATCTCCTCCGGCGTGCCCAGGCGCTTGACCGGGATGGTGGCGATGATCTTCTCGAGCACCTCGGGCTTGATCGCACGCACCATGTCCGTGCCGATGTAGCCCGGGCTCACCGTGTTGACCGTGACCCCCTTGGAGGCGAGCTCCTGTGCCAGGGCCATCGTGAAGCCATGCATGCCGGCCTTGGCGGCCGAGTAGTTGGTCTGGCCGGCCTGGCCCTTCTCGCCGTTGACCGAGGAGATCTGGATGATCCGGCCCCAGCCGCGCTCGACCATGTCGGGCACCACCTGCTTGGTGACGTTGAACATGCTGTTCAGGTTGGTGTCGATCACCGCATGCCAGTCCTCCGGTGTCATCTTGAGGAACATGCGGTCGCGGGTGATGCCGGCGTTGTTGACGAGCACATCGATCGGGCCGTGCTCGGCCTTGGCCTTGGAGAATGCCTGCACGGTCGAATCCCAGTCGGCCACATTGCCGACCGAGGCGTAGAAGGTATAGCCCTGTTCCTTTTGCTGGTCGAGCCACTTTTGGTAGTCGCGGCTGGGCCCGCAGCCAGCGATGACTTTGAACCCGCTCTTGGCCAGGCGCTGGCAGATCGCGGTGCCGATGCCGCCCATGCCGCCGGTGACGTATGCGACTTTCTGACTCATGTGATGCTCCTGATGAAGTTTATGCGGCCCGGATCCAGCGTCGACCGAAAGGCCTTGCCGGTCAACCCGTACTCTCCCTGTGCACCCGGGCCTGGACGTTGGGATTCCTCAGCGTTCGACGGTCAGTGCAACTCCCATGCCACCGCCGATGCACAGCGAAGCCAGGCCCTTGCGGGCATTGCGCCGCTGCATTTCGTGCAGCAGCGTGACCAGGATGCGGCAGCCCGAGGCGCCGATCGGGTGCCCGATCGCGATGGCTCCGCCGTTGACGTTGACCTTGCCCGTGTCCCAGCCCATTTCCTTGTGCACGGCACAGGCCTGTGCGGCGAAGGCTTCGTTGATCTCGAGCAGGTCCAGGTCGGCCGGCTTCCATCCGGCACGCTCCAGGGCCTTGCGGGCTGCGGGCACCGGCCCCATGCCCATGTAGGCCGGGTCCAGGCCGGCGCTGGCATAGGAGGCGATGCGCGCCAGCGGCTTCAGGCCGAGCTGGTCGGCCTTCTTCGCGCTCATCACGACCACGGCCGCTGCACCGTCATTGATTCCCGAGGCGTTGCCGGCCGTCACGCTACCGGACTTGTCGAAGGCCGGACGCAGACCAGCCAGGGCCTCGGCGTTGGTCTTGCGGTTGATGAACTCGTCGGCGTCGAAGACGATGGGATCCCCCTTCTTCTGGGGAATGTTCACCGCGACGATCTCGTCGCGGAACCGGCCGGCATCCTGCGCTGCGGCGGCCTTCTGCTGGGACGCCAGGGCCAAGGCGTCCTGCTCCTCGCGGCTGATGCCGTACTTCTTGGCCACGTTCTCGGCGGTGATGCCCATGTGGTACTGGTTGTAGACGTCCCACAGGCCGTCGGTGATCATCGAGTCGATCATCTTCCAGTCGCCCATGCGCTGGCCCTCGCGCGAGCCCAACAGCACGTGCGGGGCCAGGCTCATGTTCTCCTGGCCCCCGGCCACGACGATCTCGGCATCGCCGTCGCGGATGGCCTGCGCGGCCAGCATCACCGCCTTCAGGCCCGAGCCGCAAACCTTGTTGATGGTCATGGCCGGCACCGCCTGGGGAAGCCCCGCCTTGATGACGGCCTGGCGTGCCGGGTTCTGCCCACAGCCGGCCTGCAGCACCTGACCCATGATGACCTCGCTGACCTGCTCGCCCGAGATGCCGGCACGGCGCAGGGCCTCGGCGATCACGATGGCCCCGAGTTCGGCCGCCGGCGTGCGCGCCAGTGTGCCGCCGAACTTGCCCACCGCGGTGCGGGCCGCGGAAACGATGACGATGTCGCTCATGATGTTCTCCTGCTGTGAAACGGTGTCAGGCCTTGGCCTTCACATAGCGGCCAGGGGCGGGTTCGATGGGTTTGTACCGGCGGTTGCCGGGGGCGCGGGCAGCGGCGACCTGCCGGCCTGCATGGTCGGCGAGCCAGCGTGCCCAGCCGGTCCACCAGCTCCCAGGGTGTTCGGTGGCACCGGCCAGCCAGGCCTGCGGATCGGCCGGCAGCCGGGCATTGGTCCAGTGGCTGCGCTTGTTCTTGGCCGGCGGGTTGATGACGCCGGCGATGTGCCCGGAGGCTCCCAGGACGAACTGCTTCTTGCCCTTGAGCAGCCGGGTCGATGCGTATGCGCCTTGCCACGGCACGATATGGTCTTCGCGTGACGCGTAGATGAAGGCGGGAGCCTGGATGCGGCCGAAATCCACGGGCTCGCCGCAAACCGTGACCTTGCCTGGCACCGCCAGGTTGTTCTCCAGGTAGGTGTTGCGCAGGTACCAGCAGTACATCGGTCCGGGCAGGTTGGTGCTGTCGGAGTTCCAGTAAAGCAAATCGAAGGGCGGCGGGGTCTCCCCCTTGAGGTAGTTGCCCACCACATAGTTCCACACCAGGTCGTTGGGACGCAAGAAGGAGAAGGTGGCCGCCAGTTCCTGGCCCTTGAGCAGGCCTGGCCCGGTGGGGCTGCGCTGTCCGATGGTCATCTCGCGCAGCTGCACGGAGGCTTCGTCGACGAAGATGTCGAGCACACCGGTGTCGCTGAAATCGAGGAACGAGGTCAGGAGTGTCAGGCTGTGGGCCGCCTGTTCGCCGCGCGCGGCTAAGACGGCCAGCGCCGTGGCCAGGATGGTGCCGCCGATGCAAAAGCCCAGCGTGTTGATCTGCTCGCGCCCGCTCACCTCCTGCACCACGCGCATCGCGCGGATCGCGCCGTCGTCGATGTAGTCGTCCCAGGTGAGGTGCACCATGCTCTCGTCGGCATTGCGCCAGCTCACCACGAAGACACGGTGTCCCTGCTCCACCGCGTAGCGGATGAGCGAGTTGTCCGGCTGTAGGTCGAGGATGTAATACTTGTTGATGCACGGCGGCACGATCAGCAGCGGCCGTTCGTACACCTTGGCCGTCAGCGGTTTGTACTCGATGAGCTGAAAGATCTCGTTTTCGAAGATCACCGAGCCCTCGGTGGTGGCCACGTTGCGTCCCACCTCGAAAACGCTCTCGTCGGTCTGGGACAGGTGGCCCTGGCGGATGTCGGCCAGCAATTGGCGCAGACCCTGGGCGATGCTCTGGCCGCCGGTCTCGAGCGCGCGCCGCTGGGCCTCGGGGTTGAAAGCCAGGAAGTTGCTCGGCGCGGTCGCGTCGATCCACTGCTGCACCGCAAAACGCAGGCGCGCCCGGGTCTTCTCATCGGTCTGCACGCTGTCGGCAAGGTTGAGCAGGGTGCGGGCATTGAGCAGGTACACCGAGGCCAAGTAGGCCGCCATCGGGTTCTCGGACCACTCCCTGGCGGCAAAGCGCCGGTCCGCAGGCTTAAGCGCGCCGTCGCCGCCGGCGCCGATGAAGCCGTTCCACAGAGCCGTGGCTTCCTTCAGGTATTCCGCCTGCAGGGCGGACAGCCGCTCGGCCGGGACATTGAGCCGGGCCAGGGCCGCCATGGCATCACCCACGTTCTCTGCGAAGGCCTGGGCAGGGTCGTGTGCGGTGGAGGTGGGTCGCTTCATCTGCTCCTCGAGGGGTCGTCGCGTGCGGGGCCGTCGACGTCGGGGCCTCGCAGCAGGGTTGCCAATGCCGCTTTTGTACACCGGCCGCATGGCGAAACCGGACATACCGGAGCGCGCATAATTGGCGGTTGTCTTTTTGCTTGACGAATGCCAGAGGGCCCCGCCCCAGGCCGCGTCCGGATCTGCCCCCATGTCCATGTACCTCGTGGCGATTGCCTGGCTGTATGTCGCGCTGATGATGGCGGTGGCCGAAGCCTCCAGCACGCAGGGCTCGGTGCTGGGTGCGGTGGTCACCTTTCTGTTCTACGGGGTGGGTCCGGTCTCGCTGGTGATGTACCTGCTGGGCACGCCTGCGCGCAGACGGGCGCGGCGGGCTGCGCTGGCCCGTGAGCAGGCGCCCTCCCCCTCTTCAGCCGACCCAGACGAGCGCAGCCATGCGGCCCGTGCGGCCGTCGCGCCGGAACGAGAAGAACCGTGAGCTCTCCTCGACCGTACAGGCGCCTAGGGCGCTGATGCGTGTCACCCCGCAGGACGTCAGTCGGTCGCGGGCCAGGCCCGGCAGATCGGCCAGCCACTTGCCGGCTTGCGCGCCCGGGCGGAAACGGGCGGCCGCGCCGGTGTGCACCCGGCAGAAGGCCTCCCGCACCTCCGCCCCCACCTCGAAGCGTCGGGGGCCGATGCACGGTCCCAGCCAGGCCACGAGTGAGCCGGGATCGCATCCGGTGGCCTGGCACAAGGCCGCCACCGTGTTCTCGAGCACACCACCGGCCAGTCCACGCCAGCCGGCATGGGCCGCCCCGACGCCGCGGCCGCCGTCGTGGGCCAGAAGCACCGGCAGGCAGTCGGCCACCAGAATCGTGCAAGCCAAACCCGGCGTGGTGCTCACGGCTGCGTCGGCCACGACCGGGGGCTGGCCCCTGCATCCCTCGCTCAGATGCACCACATCGTGGCCATGCACCTGCTGCAGGTAGACGGGGGTGACGCCCAGGGCCTGCGCCAGCCGCTCCCGGTGGCGCCGGACCGTCGCGGGATCGTCGCCCACATGGTCGCCCAGGTTGAAGCTGTCATAGGGGGCATGGCCTTGGCCGCCCCGGCGCGTGGTCATCACGGCCCCGACACCGGGCGGAGCCGGCCACTCGGGCGTGAACCAGCTTTCCGTGCTCACGCCTGGGCGTCCGGGCAGTGAGACGGCTGGGCGGCGACGAAGGCCGGAAGCTGCATGCAATGCTCGAAGATCCGCATCACGGTGGGCACGTGGTCAAGCCGGCAGTCGAAGCGCTGTGCATTGAAGATCTGCGGCACCAACACACAGTCGGCCAGCGTCGGCTGGTCGCCATGGCAGCAGCGCCCGGTGGCCGATGAGCCGGCGAGCAGGCGTTCCACGGCCTCCAGGCCGGTCTCGACCCAGTGACGGTACCAGGCGTTCTTGGCCTCTTCGGAGACGCCGAGTTCGCGCACCAGGTAGCGCAGCACACGCAGGTTGTTCAGCGGATGGATCTCGCAGGCGATCGACTGCGCCAGCGCCCGCACGCGCGCCCGGCCGGCCGGATCGGCGGGCAACAGCGGCGGCGCGGGATGGGTTTCGTCCAGATACTCGATGATGGCCATCGACTGGGACAGGGTCAACGCCCCGTCCTGCAACACCGGCACCAGCCGCTCGGCCGACACCTCGGCGAACGGCGGCGAGAGCTGCTCGTTCTTGACGAGGTGGACGGGCACGTAGTCGTAGCGCAGGCCCTTGAGTTCGAGAGCGATGCGTACGCGAAACGACGCGGAGGAACGGAAGTAGTTGTACAGCTTCATGACGGGTTTGGCACCGGACACTCACTCGATGATGCGCACCTGCAACTCGGGCAGACCTTCGATGCGGCCCACCAGCAGATCGCCGGGAACGACCGCCCCGACGCCTTCGGGCGTGCCGGTGAAGATCAGGTCTCCAGGGGCCAGAGTCCAGGCGCTGGACAAATGCTCGATGACTTCGGCCACGCTCCAGATGAGCTTGCTGGTGCGGCTGGATTGACGCACCTGCCCGTTGACGCGCAGCTCGATGACGGCATCCAATACCCCCGGCGCCTGATCCGCCGGCACGATGGGCCCGATGGGGGCGGATTCCTCAAAGCCCTTGCCGATGCACCAGGGACGCCCCTGCTTCTTCATCTCGTTTTGCAGGTCGCGCCGTGTCATGTCGAGGCCGGCGGCATAGCCCCAGACGTGCGACAGGGCCTGCGCCGCGGGAATGTGGCGACCGCCCCGGCCGATGGCCACGACCAGTTCCATCTCGTGATGCAGGTTGCGCGTCAGACCGGGATAGTGCATTTGGCCCACCTCACCGGCGCGCACCGGCAGCACGGCGTCGGCGGGTTTGAGGAAGAAGAACGGCGCCTCGCGCCCTGTGTGCCCCATCTCGATGGCGTGCTCGACGTAGTTGCGGCCCACGCAGTAGATGCGGTGCACGGGAAAGGTGTCGGCCGAGCCGGCCACGGGGACACGCGCGATGGCCGGGGTGGCGATGACGTCGCTCAAGGGAAACTCCGCAGGACAAGGTGCGGGGATGCTACACCGGTGCGGGCCGTCGCGGGTACAGGGGCGCGCTACACTGCCGCCCATGCTCCATGCCCGCCAGATCAAGCACTGCAGAGCCTGTGGCACCGCGGTCGAGTACCTCGTCCCTGCCGACGACAATCGCGAGCGTGCCGTCTGCCCGGCCTGCGGGACCGTGCATTACGTCAACCCGCTGAACGTGGTGGGCACGATCCCGGTCTGGGGCGACCAGGTGCTGCTGTGCCGCCGCAACATCGAACCGCGCTACGGACTGTGGACCTTGCCCGCCGGCTTCATGGAGCTGGGCGAGACCACCGAGCAGGGCGCCTTGCGCGAGACCGACGAGGAGGCCGGCGCCCATGTGGCGCTGGAGGGCCTGTTCTCGGTGCTCAACGTGGTGCGGGTCGGGCAGGTGCACCTGTTTTACCGGGCCCGCCTGCTCGACACCGATTTCCATCCGGGCCCCGAGACGATCGAGGTACGCTTGTTCACGGAGCACGAGATTCCCTGGGACGAACTGGCGTTTCGTACGGTGCGCGAGACCCTGCGGCGCTATTTCGAGGACCGCCGGCGGGGTCAGTTCCGCGTCCACACGGCCGATATCACCTGAAGCCCGCTGCCACAGCCCCTGCGCATGACCGTCACGCCCGCCTCCACCACCGCCCAAGCCTCGCCGGCCTCCCCCGGACCGGCCGCCGAGCGGGCAGCCCGCCTGCGCGAGGACCTGGTCCATGCCGACCCCCTGCTGGACTGCCTGATCGAGGTGTGCCGCCTGCACGGCCAGTCGGCCACCCGCGCCAGCCTGTCGGCCGGATTGCCGCTGGTCTCAGGCCGGCTGACGCTGGCCCTGGCCGAACGCGCCGCCGCCCGGGCCGGCATGGCCTGCAAGCTGCAACGCCGCTCGCTGGACGACATCGATCCCGCACTGCTGCCAGTGATCGCGCTGCTCAAGGGCGACGAGGTCTGTGTGCTGCTGGGCTGGGATGAGGGCAGAGAACACGCCCGGGTGCTGCTGCCCGAATCGGGCCAGGGCGCGGTCAGCTTCACGCGCGCGGAACTTGCCGAGCGCTACAGCGGACTGGCGCTGTTCGTGCGGCCGCACTTCCGCTTCGACGAGCGCACGCCGCCGATCCGCCCGCCGCGTTCGCGCCATTGGTTCTGGGGGGCCGTACTGGAGCAGCGCTTCGTCTATCGCGATGTCCTGTGGGCCGCGTTGCTGATCAACCTCTTCGCCCTGGTCTTCCCGCTGTTCGCGATGAACGTGTACGACCGCGTCGTGCCGAACCACGCCGTCGAAACCCTGTGGGCCCTGGCCATCGGCGTGGTGCTGGTGATTGGCGCCGACCTGCTCATGCGCACCCTGCGCGGGCGCTTCATCGACGAGGCCAGTGCGCGCATCGACGTGCAGATCTCGGCTTCGCTGATGGAGCGGGTGCTGGGCCTGCGGATGGAGCACCGGCCCGAATCCGTCGGCTCCCTGGCTGCCAACCTGCGCAGCTTCGAGCAGGTGCGCGACTTCATCGCCTCGTCCACCGTCACGGCCCTGATCGACCTGCCCTTTGCCATTCTTTTTCTCGGACTCATCGCCTGGATCTCGCCGTGGCTGGTGCTGCCGGTGCTGCTGGCCTTCGGCGGCGTGCTGCTGCTCGGCGTGGTGCTGCAGGGGCGACTGCATGCCCTGGCCGAGCAGACTTACCGCGCCAGCGCCATGCGCAATGCCACGCTCGTGGAAAGCCTGACGGGTCTGGAGACGATCAAGACCCAAGGCGCTGAGAGTGTGATTCAGAGCCGCTGGGAGCGCGCGAACCAGTACCTGGCCGGACTGAACGTGCGCATGCGCCGGCTGTCGGCCGGCGCCCTGCACGGCACGGCCAGTGTGCAACAGCTGGTTTCGGTGCTGGTCATCCTCGTCGGCGTGTACCTGATCGGCGAGCGCGAGCTGACCATGGGCGGACTGATCGCCTGCACGATGCTGGCCTCGCGCGCCCTGGGTCCGGCCGGCCAGATCGTGGGGCTGCTCATGCAATACCAGGGCGCACGCACCGCGCTGGAGTCGCTCAACAAGATCATGGCCCAGCCGGTGGAGCGTCCGGCCGGCGCCCATTATGTGCAGCGCAGGGAGTTCAAGGGCGAGATCGAGTTCCGCGACGTGCACTTCGCCTACCCCAACCGGCAGGACCGTGCGCTGGACGGCGTGAGCTTCAAGATCGCCCCGGGCGATCGTGTGGCCCTGATCGGGCGCGTGGGCTCGGGCAAGTCCACCATCGAAAAGCTCATCCTCGGCCTGTACCGCCCCGAGCAGGGCGCCGTCTTGCTCGACGGTATCGACGTGCGGCAGCTCGACCCGGCCGACGTGCGGCGCAACGTGGCCTACGTCTCCCAGGACGTCACTCTGTTCTACGGGACATTGCGCGAGAACATCACCCTGGGCCTGCCCTATGCCGACGACTCCACCTTGCTGGCCGCGGCCGAGGTCGCCGGGTTGCTGGAGTTCGTCAACCGCCACCCGCTGGGCTTCGACATGATGGTCGGCGAGCGTGGTGAATCCCTCTCCGGCGGCCAGCGCCAGGCGGTGGGCATCGCCCGGGCGGTGTTGCACAACTCGCCGGTGCTGTTGCTGGATGAGCCCACCAGCGCGATGGACTTCTCCAGCGAAGCCCACATCAACGCGCAGATCAGCCGTTTCGCCCAGGGCAAGACGGTGGTGTTGGTGACGCATCGTACGTCCCTGCTCTCGCTGGTCAACCGGGTGATCGTGGTGGATGCGGGCAAGGTGGTGGCCGACGGGCCGCGCGATCGCATCCTCGAGGCGCTGTCCACCGGCAAGATTGCGAGGGCCGCATGATCCGGCGCTGGTGGACCCTGTGGCGCAGCGCGGGCCAGTCGACCGAGACCGCAGCGCCGGCGCGCCCCTTCCAGGGATTCGAATTCGAAGCCGAAGAGGTCATGAGCCGACGGGCCACGCACCGTGCCCAGCGCATCGTGCGCGTGGCGGTGGTGATCACCGTGGTGCTGGTGGCCTGGGCCGCGGTGGCACGCGTGGACGAGATCACACGCGGCGAAGGCCGGGTCATCCCTTCACGGCAACTCCAAGTGGTGCAGTCGCTCGACGGCGGGGTGGTGGCCGAGATCCTGGTGCGCGAAGGCCAGGTGGTGGAGCCCGGCCAGCTCCTGCTGCGTATCGACGAGACCCGGGCCGTGTCCGGCGTGAACGAAAGCCGAGCCCAGGCCTTTGCCCTGCGCACGCGGGAAGCCCGGCTGCGCTCGATCGCCGAAGGGGTGCCGTTTTTGCCGCCCAGCCCGTCGGCGGGCAATGCTGAGGAAGCCCGCATCGTCGAAGAGGAACGACGTCTGCTCGAATCCCGTCAGGCCGAGCTGCGCAACTTGCTGTCGATCAACCAGCAGCAGTTGCTGCAGCGTCAGCAGGAACTGGCTGAAATGCGCGCGCGCCGCGTCTCGGCCCAGCAAGCCCTCGATCTGGCCCAGCAGGAACTGAACAAGACCCGCCCGCTGCTGGCTTCGGGGGCCGTCTCCGAGGTCGACGTGCTGCGGCTGGAACGCGACGTGGCCCGGCTGCGCGGCGAGACCGAGCAGGCCACCGCCCAGATCGCCCGCGTCCAGGCGGCCATCGGCGAAGCCCAGCGCAAGATCCAGGAAACGGAAATGACCTTCCGCAACGAGGCCCGCAAGGAACTGTCGGAGGTGCTGGGCACGTTGGCCGCGCTCAACGAAAGCACGGTGGCGCTGGCCGATCGGGTGGACAAGACGGCCGTGCGCTCGCCGGTGCGCGGCACTGTGCAGCGGCTGCTGGCCAACACCGTCGGCGGCGTGATCCAGCCCGGACGCGACATTGTCGAGATCGTGCCGCTGGACGACGCCCTGCTGCTCGAAGCACGCATCCTGCCCAAGGACATTGCCTTCATCCGGCCGGGTCAGGAGGCCATCGTGAAGTTCACGGCCTACGACTTCGCCATCTACGGTGGCCTGAGCGCCAAGGTCGAGAACATCAGTCCGGACACCGTCGTGGACGAACGCGGCAACGCCTACTACGTGATCAGGGTGCGCACCGACCGCCCCTCCCTCGGCGAGCACCTGCCCATCATCCCGGGCATGACCGCCGAGGTCGATATCCTGACCGGCAACAAGACCGTGCTCGACTACCTGCTCAAGCCCATCCTGAGAGCCAAATCGGTGGCACTGACCGAACGCTGAAGAAGCGACGTCACGTCGGCGGCGAACGCTCGTTCAGACCGTCTCTTGCGTGATCTTCATCACGAAAAGCTTCCGATTCCGGCTGTTTCTGCACGAGCGCCTCGTCCAGGGCAACCGAACGAAACCGTCCTGGTCGATCGGCGTGCAACAAATCGCTGAAAACCGCCCCCTTTTGTGGGCTTTGTCACACATCACTCGGTCCAATAAGCCCCATTGAGCTCAGGGCCCTCGGTATCCTGAAGTCACAACAAACAATCGTCACCAACTGCAACAACGACTGAGAGGATTGATCGAGATGGCCACTGCGACTGCTCCCGTGATCGGAACTGTGTCCTCCATCGTTGGACAGGCCTTCGCCCGTGATCCGTCGGGACGGTTGCGTCCCTTGAAAGTGGGCGATGTCCTGCGGGAGGGCGAGGTCCTGGTGCTGGCCGAAGGTGCCCACGTGGAGCTGGAGGATGCCTCGGGCGCCCTGTTCGTTCCGCGCACCGCAGAAATCCTCGAATCCGGTGTCTCGCAACCCGCAGCTGCCGCCACGCGGTCGCCGGCCGGTGGCAGCGAAGAGATCGACCGGGTCATCCAGTCGCTGGAACCGGGGAGTGCTAACGACGAGGACGCCCCGGCCGCAGGTCTGAACGCCGATGCGGCCGGCAGCGAGGGCCTGCCACCCGGACTGCGGGTAGAACGTGTGGCCGAGACGGTCGAAGGCCAGCGCCTCAGTCTCCCCGCCTCGCCCCAGGAAAGCAGTGGTGCCGAGCCTGAGTCAACGCAGCGACCGGTTGTGGCGTCAGTGCGCCCTGCACCAGAGGGCGACACTGAAGCGCCGACGGTCACCATCATGCCGGGCCACAGCCTGCTGCCCTCGGGCGGATCGACCTCCATCACTTTCGAGTTCAGCGAACCTGTCTCCGGCCTGACCGTCGATGCCATCCTCACCACAGGCGGCATCCTGAGCAACCTCGTCCAGACCGGCCCTAGCACCTGGACCGCGACCTTCACCCAAGCAGGCACCGAGGCGCCGAGCATTTCCATCGTCGGTGGCAGCTACACCGATCTGGCTGGCAACGCCGGTGCCGGGGCTTCGCTGGCCATGACCGCCGACACTGCCGCCCCCACCCTCACGATCACCGCGGCTGACACCTTGCTGGCCGCTGGTGAGTCCACGACGGTGACCTTCAGCTTCAGTGAGCCGGTGACCGGCTTTGACGCTTCGGACATCACGGTCACGGGCGGTACGCTCTCCGGTCTGACCCAGACTGGGCCCTCGACCTGGACGGCCACTTTCACGCAGTCGGGCACCGATGCTCCGAGCATTGCGGTTGGCGCGGGCAGCTACACCGATGTCTCGGGCAACGCAGGTACAGGCGCCTCGCTGGCCATGACCGCCGACACTGGCGCGCCCACGCTGTCCATCACCGCGGCTGACACCTTGCTGGCCGCCGGTGAGTCCACCACCGTCACCTTCACGTTCTCGGAAGCCGTCAGCGGGTTTGACGTATCTGATATCACGGTCACGGGCGGCACGCTCTCGGGTCTGACCACGAGCGACAACATCACCTGGACGGCCACCTTCACGCAATCGGGCACCGATGCGCCGAGCATCGCTGTGGCCGGTGGCAGCTACACCGATGTCGCGGGCAACGCTGGCACAGGCGCCTCGCTGGCCATGACGGCCGACACCGCCGCACCCACGCTGTCCATCACCGCGGCTGACACCTTGCTGGCCGCCGGTGAGTCCACCACCGTCACCTTCACGTTCTCGGAAGCCGTCAGCGGGTTTGACGTATCTGATATCACGGTCACGGGCGGCACGCTCTTGGGTCTGACCACGAGCGACAACATCACCTGGACGGCCACCTTCACGCAGTCGGGCACGGATGCCCCGAGCATTGCCGTCGGTACCGGCTCCTACACCGATCTGGCTGGCAATGCCGGTGCCGGAGCTTCGCTGACGCTCTCCGCCGACACCGCTGCACCCACGCTCACGATCACTGCGGCCGACACCTTGCTGGCCGCTGGTGAGTCCACGACGGTGACCTTCAGCTTCAGTGAGCCGGTGACCGGCTTTGACGCTTCAGACATTACTGTCACGGGCGGTTCGATTTCCGGCCTGACCCAAACTGGGCCCTCGACCTGGACCGCCACCTTCACGCAATCGGGTACGGATACGCCCAGCATTGCCGTCGGTACCGGCTCGTACACCGATCTGGCTGGCAATGCCGGTGCCGGGGCTTCGCTGGCGCTCTCGGCCGACACCGCTGCACCCACGCTCACGATCACTGCGGCCGACACCTTGCTGGCCGCTGGTGAGTCCACGACGGTGACCTTCAGCTTCAGTGAGCCGGTGACCGGCTTTGACGCTTCGGACATCACGGTCACGGGCGGTACGCTCTCCGGTCTGACCCAGACTGGGCCCTCGACCTGGACGGCCACTTTCACGCAGTCGGGCACCGATGCTCCGAGCATTGCGGTTGGCGCGGGCAGCTACACCGATGTCTCGGGCAACGCAGGTACAGGCGCCTCGCTGGCCATGACCGCCGACACTGGCGCGCCCACGCTGTCCATCACCGCGGCTGACACCTTGCTGGCCGCCGGTGAGTCCACCACCGTCACCTTCACGTTCTCGGAAGCCGTCAGCGGGTTTGACGTATCTGATATCACGGTCACGGGCGGCACGCTCTCGGGTCTGACCACGAGCGACAACATCACCTGGACGGCCACCTTCACGCAATCGGGCACCGATGCGCCGAGCATCGCTGTGGCCGGTGGCAGCTACACCGATGTCGCGGGCAACGCTGGCACAGGCGCCTCGCTGGCCATGACGGCCGACACCGCCGCACCCACGCTGTCCATCACCGCGGCTGACACCTTGCTGGCCGCCGGTGAGTCCACCACCGTCACCTTCACGTTCTCGGAAGCCGTCAGCGGGTTTGACGTATCTGATATCACGGTCACGGGCGGCACGCTCT
>NZ_JBKBVU010000082.1:0-13323 GCF_046289365.1 Caldimonas sp.
CGCCTCGGTCGGCCTGTCCTATGGCGCCCACTCCAACCTGTGCGTGAACCAGATCCGGCGCAACGGCACCGAGGCGCAAAAGCGCAAGTACCTGCCCAAGCTGATCAGCGGCGAGCATGTCGGCGCGCTGGCGATGAGCGAGCCCGGTGCGGGCTCGGACGTGATCAGCATGAAGCTGCGGGCCGAAGACAAGGGCGGCTACTACCTGCTCAACGGCACCAAGATGTGGATCACCAATGGCCCCGATGCCGACACCCTGGTGGTCTATGCCAAGACCGAGCCCGAACTGGGCGCACGCGGCGTCACGGCCTTCCTCGTCGAGAAGGGCATGAAGGGCTTCTCGGTGGCGCAGAAGCTCGACAAGCTGGGCATGCGCGGCTCGCACACCGGCGAGCTGGTTTTTCGCGACGTGGAGGTGCCGGCCGAGAACGTCCTGGGGGCGGTCAACGGTGGTGCCAAGGTGCTGATGAGCGGTCTGGACTACGAGCGTGCCGTGCTGGCGGCCGGCCCCATCGGCATCATGCAGGCGGTGATGGACAACGTCATCCCCTACATCCACGACCGCAAGCAGTTTGGCCAGAGCATTGGTGAGTTCCAGCTCATCCAGGGCAAGGTGGCCGACATGTACACCGTGCTGCAGGCCGCACGCGCCTTCTGCTACACCGTGGGCAAGAACCTGGACATGCTGGGCAGCGAGCACGTGCGGCAGGTGCGCAAGGACTGCGCCAGCGTGATCCTGTGGTGCGCCGAGAAGGCCACCTGGATGGCCGGCGAGGGCATCCAGATCTTCGGCGGCAACGGTTACATCAACGAGTACCCGCTGGGGCGGCTGTGGCGCGATGCCAAGCTCTACGAGATTGGTGCCGGCACCTCGGAGATCCGCCGCATGCTCATCGGCCGGGAGCTGTTTGCCGAGACAATGTGAGGCGCCGGGCGTCGCATCTGCAGCGTGCGGTGGCCGCAGCGCCTACACTGTGCGCTGAGAGCCCGTCGTGCATGTGCTTTAGCATCGAGCAACAGGCCGATGCGTCCCGGTCGGTCGGGACGCAGGCTGCCGTGGCAGGCCGGCTCGACGTCTTGCGTTGGAGCGCCTGATGTTTCCCCAAAAGCTCACCGATCCCCGAGCCTTCGACATTGCCGCGGCCCTGCTGGAGGGCTTCAACCGGCACTATCGGCTGTTCCGCCAGACCAGCATCGAGGCCAAGCGACGCTTCGAGATGGCCGACTGGCACGGACAGCAGCGCGCCCAGCGGGAGCGCATCGAGTTCTACGACAAGCGCGTGGACGAGGCGGTGGAGCGGCTGCAAAGCCAGTTCCGGGCGCATCAACTGCCCATGGACGTGTGGCACCAGGTCAAGCTGCATTACATCGGATTGCTGACGAACCACCTGCAGCCCGAGCTGGCCGAGACCTTCTTCAACTCGGTGACGACCAAGATCTTGCACCGCAGTTATTTCCACAACGACTTCATCTTCGTGCGTCCGGCCATCTCGACGGAGTACCTCGAGAACGACGAGCCCGGCTCTCAGCCGACCTACCGCGCTTACTACCCGACACGCGAGACCCTGCGCGAGACCTTGCTGAGGGTGGTGACCAACTTCCAGTTGGCCGTGGAGTTCGAGGACCTGGGGCGCGACGTGGATTTCGTGTTGCAGGCCATGCGCAAGGAGTTCGGCGAGGTGCGGCTGCGCACCAACTTCCAGCTCCAGGTGCTGTCGTCCCTGTTCTTCCGCAACAAGGGGGCCTACATCGTCGGCAAGATCGTCAACGGTTTTCGCGAGATCCCGTTTGCGCTGCCGATCCTGCACACCTCCCGGCACCAGCTCGTCATCGATGCGGCCCTGTTCGGCGAGGACGATCTGCAGATGCTTTTCAGCTTCGCACGGGCCTACTTCATGGTGGACATGGAGATCCCGGCGGCCTACGTGCAGTTCCTGCGTTCGCTGATGCCGCGCAAGCCGCGTTCTGAGATCTACAACGCACTGGGCCTGCACAAGCAGGGCAAGAACCTCTTCTACCGCGATTTCCTGTATCACCTGAAGCACTCCAGCGACCGCTTCCGCATCGCGCCGGGCATCAAGGGCATGGTCATGCTGGTGTTCGACCTGCCCTCGTTTCCTTATGTCTTCAAGGTCATCAAGGATTTCTATCCGCCGCAGAAGGACACCTCGCGCGAGCTGATCCAGCGCAAGTACCTGCTGGTCAAGACGCACGACCGTGTCGGGCGCATGGCCGACACGCTGGAGTACTCGAACGTGGCCTTCCCCCGCGCACGCTTCGAGGACGAACTGGTGGCCGAACTCAAGCACTTCTGCGGCAGCCTGATCGAGGAGGACGGCGACGACCTCGTCATCCGGCATCTCTATATCGAGCGGCGCATGATCCCGCTCAACATCTACCTGCAGGAAGCCTCGCCCGAGCAGATCACCCATGCCGTGATCGAGTACGGCAATGCCATCAAGGATCTGGTGGCGGCCAACATCTTTCCCGGCGACATGCTCTGGAAGAACTTCGGCGTCACGCGCCATGGCAAGGTGGTGTTCTACGACTACGACGAGATCGAATACCTCACCGATTGCAATTTCCGCAAGGTGCCGCAGCCGCGCACCGAGGAAGAGGAGCTGTCGGGCGAGGTGTGGTACAGCGTCGGGCCGAAGGATGTCTTCCCGGAAACCTTCGGACCGTTTCTGCTGGGCAATGCGGCGGTGCGCGAGGTGTTCATGCGACATCACGCCGACCTGCTCGACCCGGCCTACTGGCAGGCGCACAAGGAGCGCATCCTCGCCGGCCATGTGCACGACGTGTTCCCTTACGACGCCCACAAGCGCTTCTCGCGGCTGCGCCAGGTGCAGCCGTCCCATCCCCCCCAGGCGGCGGGTCATCCCGCGATGGTGTCCTGACGCCTGGCCCATGGTCCGTGTTTCCAGAAGGAGAGCATCATGTCCGACCCCATCGTCATCGCTTCTGCCGCCCGCACCCCCATCGGGGGCCTGCTGGGTGATTTCGCCGGCCTGCAGGCCTGGGAACTCGGGGCCGTTGCCATCCGGGCGGCGGTCGAGCGCGCCGGCATCGACGCCGCGGCCGTCGACGAGGTGCTCATGGGCAACTGCCTGATGGCCGGCCAGGGCCAGGCCCCGGCGCGTCAGGCCGCCCGCCGTGCCGGCCTGCCCGATTCGGCCGGTGCCGTCACGCTGTCCAAGATGTGCGGCTCGGGCATGCGCGCGATGATGTTCGCGCACGACATGCTGGCGGCCGGCAGTGCGGACGTGATGGTCGCCGGCGGCATGGAAAGCATGACCAATGCCCCGCACCTGGCCTTCATTCGCAAGGGTCAGAAATACGGCGCCACGGCCTTCTACGACCACATGGCCCTGGACGGCCTGGAAGATGCCTATGAGCGCGGCAAGGCCATGGGCGTGTTCGCCGAGAGCTGTGTGGCCAAGTATGGCTTCAGCCGCGAGGCCCAGGACCACTACGCCATCACCTCGACCGAGCGGGCCCGCCGCGCCAATGAGGACGGCAGCTTCGACTGGGAGATGGTGAGCGTGGCCGTGCCCGGCAAGGGCGGCGAGGTGAGCATCACCAAAGACGAGCAGCCCGCCAAGGCCAAGCTCGACAAGATCCCCGGTCTGAAGCCTGCGTTCAAGAAAGACGGCAGCATCACGGCGGCCACCTCGTCGAGCATCTCCGACGGTGCCGCGGCCCTGGTGCTGATGCGCCAGTCCACCGCAGCCAGGCTGGGCGTGACGCCGGTGGCGCGCATCGTGGCCCACAGCCTGCATGCCCAGGCGCCCGAATGGTTCACCACCGCCCCGGTGGGCGCCATCGACAAGGTGCTGAAGAAGGCCGGATGGGCTGCCAAGGACGTGGACCTGTGGGAGATCAACGAGGCCTTCGCCGCCGTGACCATGGCGGCGATGACCGAGCACAAGCTGCCTCATGAGAAGGTGAACGTCAACGGCGGGGCCGTGGCGCTGGGCCACCCCATCGGTGCCAGCGGCGCGCGCATCGTCGTGACCCTGCTGGGGGCGCTGCGCAAGCACGGTCTCAAGAAGGGTGTGGCCTCGCTGTGCATCGGCGGCGGTGAGGCCACGGCCATGGCCGTCGAGCTGCTCTGAAGGCCTGGGCCATGCAGGTGCTGGTGATCGGAGCCTCGCGCGGGCTGGGCCTGGAGTTCGTCCGCCAGTATCGGGCGGCGGGCGACCGCGTGGTGGCCACGGCGCGCAGCGACGAGGGCCTGGCGAGGCTGCGTGGCCTGGGCTGCGAGGCCTGGCCGCTGGACCTGCTGGACGCCGCGAGCGTGGCCGGCCTGGGGTGGCGCCTGGATGGCGAGCGCTTCGACGCCGTGATCCTCAATGCCGGGATCTACGGCCCGCGCACGCAGGGGCTGGAGACGCCGACCCAGGACGATTTCGACGTGGTGATGCGCACCAACGTGCTCGGGCCGATGCGTGTGCTGCCGCAGATCGAGACGGCATTGGCCCGCGGAGCCAAGCTCATGGTGCTGTCGTCGATGATGGGCTCGATCGGCCAGCGCAGTTCGAGCACCGGCTGGCTTTACCGCGCCTCCAAGGCCGCGCTGAACTCGGTGCTGCGCGATGCCGCCCTGTCGCTCGGGCCGCGCGGCATCACCTGCGTGGCCGTGCATCCGGGCTGGGTGCGCACCGACATGGGCGGGCCCAACGCCAGCCTCGCACCCGAGGACAGTGTGGCGGCCTTGCGCGAGCTGCTCGCACGCCTGACGCCCGACGACAACGGGCATTTCCTCAACCACGACGGCACACCCATCGCGTGGTGAGCCGCGCATCCCTGTCGACATCATGCTGTTGAGCGAAGACCATCGCGCGGTGCAGGACGCCGTGCGCGCCTATGTGCAGGACCGCATCGCGCCCAACGCGGCGCGCTGGGACAAGGAGCACCATTTTCCGGCCGAGGAGTTGAAGGGCCTGGCCGCGCTGGGCTGCTATGGCGTGGCCGTACCGTCCGAATACGACGGCGCCGGGCTGGATTACCTGGCCCTGGCCGTGATCCTGGAGGAGATCGCCGCCGCAGACGGCGGCACCAGCACCGTGGTGAGCGTGAACAACTGCCCAGTGTGTTCCATCCTGATGGCCTACGCCAGCGAGGAGCAGAAGCAGCGCTTCCTGAAGCCGCTGGCGCGTGGCGACATGCTCGGGGCTTTCTGCCTGACCGAACCTCATGTGGGCAGCGAAGCCGGCGGCCTGAAGACCACGGCCGTGCGCGAGGGGGACCACTATGTCCTCAACGGTGTCAAGCAGTTCATCACCAGCGGCAAGCACGGCGACGTGGCCATTGTGATGGCCGTGACCGACAAGGCCGCGGGCAAGAAGGGCATCAGTGCCTTCGTGGTGCCCACCGACACGCCCGGCTACACCGTGGCGCGCCTGGAAGACAAGATGGGCCAGCACAGCAGCGACACCGCGCAGATCCTCTTCGAGGACTGTCGCGTGCCCGTGGCGAACCGGCTGGGCGAGGAGGGCATGGGGCTGAAGATTGCGCTGTCGGGCCTGGAGGGGGGGCGCATCGGCATTGCGGCGCAGAGCCTGGGCATGGCGCGCGCGGCCTTCGAGGCGGCGCTGGCTTACAGCAAGGAGCGCGTGGCCTTCGGGCAGCCCATCTTCAACCACCAGGCGGTGCAGTTCCGCCTGGCCGACATGGCCACGCAGATCGAGGTGGCGCGCCAGATGATCCACCATGCGGCCAGCCTGAAGGATGCGGGTGTGCCCTGCCTGAAGGAGGCGGCCATGGCCAAGCTCTTTGCCAGCGAGATGGCCGAGCGGGTGTGCTCGGATGCCATCCAGATCCACGGGGGGTATGGCTATGTCAGCGACTTCCCGGTCGAGCGCATCTACCGCGACGTGCGCGTGTGCCAGATCTACGAAGGCACCTCGGATGTGCAGCGCATCCTGATCGGTCGCGCCCTGGGCTGATCCCGGTTGGGGCGTGCATCGGCCGGCTTGCCGCGCCGTGGTGTCCGCGCATAATCGCGGCCCATGAACATCATCATCCTCGGCGCTGGGCGGGTGGGCGAGAGCGTGGCCGAAAGCCTGGTGTCGGAAAGAAACGACATCACGGTGATCGACACCAACCCGCAGCGCCTGCGCGAGCTGCAGGACCGCCTGGACCTGCGTGGTGTCGTGGGCAATGGCATCCAGCCCTCGGTGCTGCAGGAGGCCGGCGCGCAGGATGCCGACATGATGATCGCCTGTGCACCGCTGGATGAGACCAACCTGGTCGCGTGCAAGATCGCCCACGATGTCTTCAACATCCCCACGACGATCGCACGCCTGCGCTCGCCCGAGTTTCCCGACGGCTCGCCGCTGATGGACAAGAGCGGCTTCGCGGTGGACCGGGTCATCTGTCCGGAGGCCTCGGTGACGCGCTATGTGCGCCAGCTCATCGCCTACCCTGAGGCCCTGCAGGTGCTGGAATTCGCACAGGGGCTGGTGAGCCTGATCGCGGTGCGCGCGGTGGCCGGAGCCCCCCTGGTGCGCCACACCATCTCGGAGCTGCCCAGCCTGGTGCCGGAAGCGGACATGCGCATCGTGTCGATCTACCGGCCCGATCCGGAAGGCCCCGACCAGGCCATCGTCTGTGATGGCGTCACCCGCATCGAGCCCGGCGACGAGGTCTTCGTGCTGGCAGCCACGCAGCACATCCGCACAGTGCTGGAGGCGCTGCGGCGGCGCGACCGCCCCGTCAAGCGCGTGATGATTGCCGGCGGCGGCCGCGTCGGCTTGCGCCTGGCACGCGAGCTCAAGGGGGAGTACCGCGTCAAGATCATCGAGCACGACGGCAAGCGCTGCGAGTACCTGGCTTCGCAACTGCCGGCCGACACCCTTATCCTGCACGGCGATTCCACCGACGAGGAGCTGCTTGAGGGCGAGAACGTCCACGACATGGACCTCTTCCTCGGGCTGACCAGCGACGACGAGGACAACATCATGGCCTGCCTGCTGGCCAAGCGCATGGGCGCCAAGCGGGTGTTGGCCCTGATCAACCGCAAGGCCTATGCCGACCTGATGCAGGGCTCGCAGATCGACATTGCGCTGTCGCCGGCCCAGACGGTGATCGGTGAGCTGCTGGCCTACGTGCGCCGTGGGGACGTCGAGGCCGTGCATTCGCTGCGCCGCGGCGCGGCCGAGGCGCTGGAGGCGGTGGTGCGCGGGGATGCCAAGACCTCGAAGGTGGTGGGGCGGCCCATTGGCGAGCTCAAGCTGCCGCCGGGAGCGCAGATCGGCGCCATCGTGCGCGGCCTGCCCGAGGACGATGTCGAGGAGGAGCTGCGCGAACAGGCGCTGCGCCGGGCGCAGGTCATCATCGCCCACCACGACACGGTGATCCAGGCCAACGACCATGTGATCGTGTTCCTGCCGCGCAAGCGCATGGTGCGTGAGGTGGAAAAGCTCCTGCAGGTCAGCGCCACTTTCTTCTGATCGAGGTCCATGCCATCCTTCCTACCGGCCCTGTCGATCCTCGGCATCATCGTGATGGCCTTCGCCCTGACCATGGGCGTGCCCCTGGGGGTGGCCTGGTTCAGCCGCGACGAGGCCCTTGCATCGTGGCATGTGGGCATCGCCCTGACCTTCGGTGCGGGCGTGGCGATGCGCCTGCTGGCGCGCCGTCACCGCAGCGAGCTGCAGCCCCGCGATGGCGTGATGCTGGTCTCGCTGGTGTGGACGGTGCTGCCGCTGTTCGCCAGCGTGCCGTTGATGGTCTATTTCAGGCAGGCGGGCATCCCCCTGTCCTTCACCGATGCCTATTTCGAGGCCATGTCCGGCCTCACGACCACTGGGGCCACGGTGCTCAGTGGCCTGGATGCACTGCCACCGTCGATCAACCTGTGGCGCTGCTTCATGCAGTGGATGGGCGGCATGGGCATCCTCGTGCTGGCGGTGGCCATTTTGCCGATGCTGGGGGTCGGTGGCAGCCAGCTCTTCCGGGCCGAGGTGGCCGGCCCGCTGAAGGACACCAAGCTGACGCCGCGCATCACCGAGACGGCCAAGGGTCTGTGGAGCATCTATTGTGTGCTGTCGGTGCTGTGCGTGCTGGCTTATCGGGCCGCGGGCATGAGCTGGTACGACGCCTGGGTGCACATGTTCACCACCGTCAGCCTGGGGGGGCTTTCGTCGTATGACGCCAGTTTTGGGCATTTCGACTCGCCGCTGATCGAGGCCGTCTGCGTCGTCTTCATGCTGGTGGCCGCCTGCAACTTCGCGATGTATTTCGTCGCCATGCGCAAGCGCAGCCTGCAGCGCCTGTGGATGGATCCGGAAGCCCGCGGCACCCTCGGTCTGCTGCTGCTGTCCTCGGCCATCGTGGCCGTGCTGCTGTGGAGCAAGGGGGTCTACGAGGAGCCCTTGCAGGCGGTGCGCATGGCCTTCTTCAACGTGATCTCGATCGCCACCACCACGGGTTACGCCAACACCGACTACGCCCAATGGCCCATCTTCGCGCCGGTGCTGATGCTCATGCTCTCGGGCTTGAGCACCAGTGCCGGCTCCACGGGGGCGGGGGTCAAGATGGTGCGCGTCATCATCCTGCTCAAGCAGGCCCGGCGCGAGATGTCGCGCATCGTGCACCCCCGGGCGGTCCAGCCAGTGACGCTGGGGGCCAGCACCGTGGACAACAACACCATCTTCGCCGTGCTGGGTTTCATGCTCGTCTACGGCGCCACGATCATCGGGCTGACCATGGTGCTGCTGGTCACCGACCTGGACGTGGTCACCGCATTCACCGCCGTGGTGGCCAGCGTCAACAACATGGGCCCGGGCCTGGGTGCCGTCGGGCCGGCGAGCAACTTCGCCGACCTGAGCGATTTTCAGACCTGGGTGTGCACCCTGGCCATGCTGTTGGGCCGGCTGGAGATGCTGTCTTTCATGGTGCTGCTGACCCCTTCGTTCTGGCGCAAGTGAGCCGCCGACCGGGTGAGGGTGTCACAGGATTCCGCCTTCGTTCAGGCCTTGCGTCGGCCATCGGGCGAGCAACGCACAGACCGCGCACGACAAGGGTGGGGGCACGGGTTTGTGCTATCTCGCTCGAAGGGCGGTCTGCCTAGCATGTTTCCACCCGAACCCGCGCGCAGACGGGCAGGGTTTCCCTTCCGTGCAGCATCACCAGGAGACGAATGTGAGCGAGACGAAATCCCAGAAGGCCCCCCAGCGGCGGCGCTTTCTCAAGTCGGCGGCCGTCGGCGCCGTGGGGGCTGGAGCAGCCGCCTTCCCGATGGTGTCGACCGCCCAGACGGTGTCGATGCGCTTCCAGAGCACCTGGCCGGCCAAGGACATCTTCCACGAGTACGCCAACGACTTCGCCAAGAAGGTCAACGACATGGCGGGCAACCGTCTGAAGATCGAGGTGCTGCCCGCCGGCTCCGTCGTGCCGGCCTTCCAGTTGCTCGATGCGGTGTCCAAGGGCACGCTCGATGGCGGCCACGGTGTGGTCGCCTACTGGTACGGCAAGAACCAGGCGGTGGCCCTGTGGGGCTCGGGCCCGGCCTTCGGCATGGATGCCAACATGGTGCTGGCCTGGCACTACTATGGCGGCGGCAAGGAACTGCTCGACGAGATCTACAAGAGCCTGAACCTGGACGTGCAGTCCTTCCTCTACGGCCCCATGCCCACCCAGCCGCTGGGCTGGTTCAAGAAGCCGGTGGCCAAGGTCCAGGATCTCAAGGGCTTGAAGTTCCGTACCGTGGGGCTCGCGGTGGATGTCTTCACCGACCTGGGGGTGGCTGTCAACCCGCTGCCCGGCGGCGAGATCGTGCCGGCGCTGGACCGCGGCCTGCTGGACGCGGCCGAATTCAACAACGCGTCCAGCGACCGCGTGCTGGGCTTCCCGGACGTGACCAAGGTCTGCATGCTGCAAAGCTTCCATCAGAGCAGCGAGCAGTTCGAGGTGCTGTTCAACAAGACCAAGTACAGCGCACTGCCGGCTGAGCTCAAGTCGGTGATCGACTACGCCATTCAGGCGGCCTCGGCTGACATGAGCTGGAAGGCCGCCGACCGCTATTCCACCGACTACCTGGAGATGCAGAGCAAGCAGGGCGTGAAGTTCTACAAGACGCCGGACGCCATCTTGCGGGCTCAACTGGCATCGTGGGACAAGGTCACGGCCAAGAAGGCGGCCGAGAATCCCATGTTCAAGAAGGTGATGGATTCGATGCGGGCCTTCGCGCAGCGCGCCGGGCGCTGGCAGTTCGACACGATGGTTGACTACCGCATGGCCTACAACCACTACTTCGCGCCCAAGAAGAGCTGACGCGCCGGCCACCTGCCTCCACGCGCCGCGGGCCGAGGGGATGCCCCCGCCTGCGGCGCTTGCGTATGGTCCCCTTGCCACGACGGACTGTGCCGTCGCTTCGTGCCATGCAAAAACTGCTGCTCGCCATCGATGCGGTGTCTACGTGGATCGGCAAGGCCGCTGCCTGGGCGGCCGTGGGTCTGACCCTGCTGATCAGCTGGGAGGTCTTTTCGCGCTACGTGCTCAACGACCCCCATGCCTGGGTGCTCGATGCCCAGATCATGCTCTACGGCACCATGTTCATGCTGGCCGGCGCCTACACGCTGTCGAAGAACGGCCATGTGCGCGGCGACGTGCTCTACGGCTTCTTCAGCCCGCGGGCCCAGGCCATGGTGGATTTGGTGCTGTACTTTCTGTTCTTCCTGCCCGGCGTGGTGGCGCTGACCTGGGCGGGCTGGACCTATGCCCAGGAGTCACTGGCGATCCGGGAGCAGACCTTCTCGGCCACGCCGCTGCCGCTGTATCCCTTCAAGTTCGTGATCCCGCTGGCCGGCGCCACGCTGCTGCTGCAGGGCCTGGCCGAGATCGCGCGCTGCCTCGTGTGCCTGCGCGACGGCCAGTGGCCCTCGCGCGAGCATGACGTCGAGGAGGTCGATGTCGAGAAACTCAAGGAGATGGTCCACGTGAACGAAGGCAATGCCGCCACGGGAGGGCGCCCGTGAGAATCCGTCCTGAACTGCGTTTCGGCCTGGGCATCATGACCCTGGTCGTGGGGGGCATCGTTGGGCTGCTGCTGGGCGTGGACACCATCACCAAGGGCCACCTGGGCCTGCTGATGCTCTCACTCGTCGTGGTGGCCATCATGCTGGGCTTTCCCACGGCCTTCACGCTGATGGGCATGGGCATGATCTTCACCTGGCTGGCTTATGACCGAGACATCACGCGCACACTGGACCTGATGGTGCAGGCCGCTTACAAGAGCATGACCAACGACGTGCTCATCGCGGTGCCCTTGTTCGTCTTCATGGGCTATCTGGTCGAGCGCGCCAACCTGATCGAAAAGCTCTTCAAGAGCCTGCACCTGGCCATGGCGCGCATCCCCGGTTCGCTGGCCGTGGCCACGCTGGTCACCTGCGCGGTGTTTGCCACGGCCACGGGCATCGTGGGGGCCGTGGTCACGCTGATGGGGCTGCTGGCGCTGCCGGCCATGCTGCGCGCGGGCTACAGCACACCGATGGCCGCGGGCTCGATCACGGCGGGCGGCTGTTTGGGCATCCTGATTCCACCGTCGGTGTTGCTCATCCTGTACGGTGCCACGGCGGGGGTGTCGGTCGTGCAGTTGTATGCGGGGGCCTTCTTCCCCGGGCTGATGTTGGCTGGCCTGTACGTGGTGTACGTCATCCTGATGGCCAAACTCAGGCCGCAGTGGGCGCCGCCGCTGTCGCAGGACGAGCGGCACGTCGTGCTGGCGCCGGCCAACCAGCGCCTGGCCGACACGGGCACCCATCACGCGTTGCTGCGCCTGCTGTCGGCCCTGAAGGGCCGTCGCAACGCCGACGTGCCGCTGTCGCACGTGCTCAGGCAACTGGGCATCGTGCTGATGCCGGGTCTGCTGTTCGTGCTGCTGGCCACGAGCAGCTACCGTGCCGTGACGACCGTGCAGGCCGAGCCGGAGTACGACATCGAGCCCATCAGCTTCTCGTCCGACGCTCCGTCGTCCACGGGCGGCTTGCAGGAACCCCCGGTGGCGGGCGGTCTGACCGAGCCCGCGGTGGAGGGCGGGCTGACCGAACCTGCGGCGGACGAGGAGGCCGCCGCCGAACCCGAAGGCCTGGGGGAGCCTTCAGGGGCCGAGGTGCAGGAGGCCGCCGAGCCGGCTTCGCCCGCCCTGGCCGAACCCGGCGGGCAGACCGTGGACGGGTCCGCCGCCGGTGACACGACCCGCCCGGCCCCCACCTGGTGGTGGGTGGTGTTCTCGATCGCCGGCGCCATCGTCACCGCGTTCTACCTGTTCCTGAGCTTTGCGCGGCTGGAGATCTTCAAGATGCTCCTGGCCTCCTTCTTTCCGCTGGTGATCCTGATCCTCGCCGTGCTGGGCTCCATCGTCTTCGGCCTGGCCACGCCGACCGAGGCCGCCGCGATGGGAGCCTTGGGGGGTTTCGTGCTGGCCGCGGCCTACCGGCAGCTCAACTTCACCGTGCTCAAGGAGTCGGTCTTCCTCACGGCCAAGACCTCGGCCATGGTGTGCTGGCTCTTCGTCGGCTCGGCGATCTTCTCGGCCGCGTTTGCGCTGCTGGGCGGCCAGGAGCTGGTGGAGAACTGGGTGCTCGGCCTGAACCTGTCGCCCACCCAGTTTCTGATCCTGTCGCAGGTCCTGATCTTCCTGCTGGGCTGGCCGCTGGAGTGGACGGAGATCATCGTGATCTTCATGCCCATCTTCATCCCGCTGCTGGATAACTTCGGCATCGACCCGCTCTTTTTCGGCCTGCTGGTGGCGCTGAACCTGCAGACGGCCTTCCTCAGCCCGCCGGTGGCGATGTCGGCCTTCTACCTCAAGGGGGTGGCTCCACCGCATGTGACGCTGAACCAGATCTTCCTGGGCATGCTGCCCTTCATGGGGATCCAGATCATCGCGATCGTGCTGCTCTACGTTTTCCCGGGCATTGGCCTGTGGCTGCCGCAACTGTTGTACCGTTGAGGGCATGAACAAGCCGCCGATCGACTTCTACTTCGATTTCTCCTCGCCGTACTCGTACATCGCCTCCGAATGGATCGAGGCCCTGGCGGCGCGGCACGGGCGCACTGTGCGCTGGCATGCCGTGCTGCTGGGTGTGAGCTTCCAGGCCGCCGAGTTGCGCCCGCCGGTGAACCATCCGATCAAGCGCGAGTACGTGCTGCGCGACTTCGCACGCTCGGCACGCTTCGAGGGTGTGCCCTACACCCAGCCTGAGGCCTTTCCCATCCCCACGCAGAACGCCGCGCGCGTGTTCTGGTGGCTGCACGACAGCGATCCGGCGCGTGCCGTGGCCTGGGCACGCGCCTGCCTGAGGGCCTATTTCG